>JARGGE010000445.1 GCA_029210865.1 Trueperaceae bacterium | reverse complement strand
CGCGCTGGCGCTCCAGGACCTCGCCGGGCTCGACGACGCCCCCGCGCAGCGGCTCGGCGAGGCCGTCGTCCGCGCGCGCTACGCGAGCGCCCACGGCCGCAGCGCCTACGGCGAGCGCGCCGACCTCGAGGCCCTGACCGCCGCGGCGCTGCGCCGCGACGCGCGCGAGCGGCTCGGCCCCCGGGGCGCCGTGCTGGCGCTCGCGGGCGGGGGGACGGCGGACGCCCTCGTCGCGGCGGCGAACGCCGCTTTCGGCGACTGGACCGGGCCCACGCGGGTCGACCCCGCCCCCGAGGTCCGCGGCGCCCATCGCGTCCACGTCGCCGGACCCGGCGCGCAGACGCAGATCGGCGTGGTCGACGCCGCGGTCGCTCCGGGCGCACCGGGCTGGGTCGAGCAGTCGCTGGCGATGGCGGTGCTGTCGGGCGCCATGGGCGCGCGCCTGCCCACCGAGGTCCGGGAGCGCCGCGGCCTGGTCTACACGGTGGCCTCGAGCGTCCGCTTCGTCCGCGGCGACGCGTACCGCTTCACGTACGCGAGCACCACCGCCGAGCGGGCTGCCGAGACGCTCGAGGTCGTCGAGGGCGAGCTCGAGCGCTGGCGGGCGGGCATCGAGGCCGACGAGCTCGAGCGCGCGCGGACGCTCCTGCGCTCGAACCTGGTCATGCAGGCCGAATCGAGCGGCGGCCGTGCCGCGCGCCTCGCGTCCGACGTGCACGCCTTCGGGCGACCGCGGTCGCTCGCCGAGGTCGAGGCGGCCCTGGTCGCCACCGACCTCGACGCCGTCAACGCGCACCTGAACGCGCGCCCCGTGGTCGAACCGACGATCGTCACGTCGGGCCCCGTCCCGCGCGGCTGGGAGGTGGCCGCGTGATCCGCGACGGCTTCGACCACGTGCGCCTACTAAACGGGCTCCAGGTGCTGGGCGAACCGACACCGGCGCGCTCCGTCGCGGTCGGCGCGATGGTCGACACGGGCGCGCGCGACGAGGCGCCGGAGGAGGCGGGCGTCTCGCACTTCCTCGAGCACCTGGCCTTCAAGGGGGACGGCACCCGCGACGCCATCGCCCTCAACCGTGCCTTCGACGCGATCGGCGCCCGCTACAACGCCTTCACGAGCCACGAGCGCACCTTCTATTACGGCGCCGTCCTCCCCGAGTCGGGTGGCGAGCTCACCGACCTCGTCCTCTCGCTGCTGCGACCGGCGCTCACCCTCGAGGACGTCGACGTCGAGCGGCAGGTGGTGCTCGAGGAGATCGCGATGTACCACGACCGGCCCGCCTCACGCGCCTTCGAGCAGGCCGCCGCGCGGTTCTACGCGGGGCACCCGCTCGGGGCGTCGGTGCTCGGGACGGTCGAGAGCTTGCAGGGGCTGACGCCGGAGCGGGTCCGGGCGTACCACGCTCGCCGCTACGCGGCCGACAAGGTCGTCGTCGTCGCCACGGGCGCCTACGACTGGGACGCCTTGGTGGCCCGCGTCGCGCGCGCTAGCGAGGGCTGGAGCGCCCGCGGCGCGGCCCGCGACTACCCGCCACTGGCACCGCGGCGCGGGGCGGAGGAGGTGCGCGCCGGCGACGTCGCGCGCGCGCACCTCACGTATCTCGCCCCGGCACCGTCCTCCCAGGACCCGGAGCGGATCACCGCGGCGCTGCTCGCGCGGGTCCTGGGCGACGACGACAACGGGCGCCTCTTCTGGGCCCTGGTCGAGCCGGGCCTCGTCGAGGACGCGTCGCTGTGGTACGACGCCGCCGATGGTTCGGGCGCCTTCCAGGCGTACGCCACGACCGACGACGAGGCCGTCGACGCCGTGGCCGAGGCCTTCGACGAGGTGCTCGAGCGCTTCGAGCGCGAGGGTCCGAGCGAGGACGAGTGGGCGCGCGCGCAGCGGGGTCTGGCGACCTCGCTGACGCTGCGCGCCGAGACCCCGATGGGCCGCCTCGCCGGGCTCGCCGACGCCTGGCTCGACCGCGGCGAGGTCGAGTCCACCGCGACGACGGTCGCGCGCGTGCTGGCGACGCCGCTCGCCGAGGGCCGCGCGCTGCTCGAGACCCGTCCCTTCGCCGCTCGCTTCCGCTACGCCTTGCGACCGGAGCGCGCGAGCTGACGGGCGCTCGCCCCGTCCTGCGGCGCCCGCGGACCGGACCACCGGTCGTGGAGGTCGGACTCATGGTGCGTCCCGGTTCGCGTGGGTACCCTGGGACCGTGAAGCCCACGACCCCCACCCGATCGCGGCGCCTCGCGTTCGCCGTGGTCGCCGCGCTCGCGCTCGCCGGCCCGAGCGGCGTCGCCCAGGAGGCGGTCGCCGAGCTGACGGTCACCGCCTTCGGCGCCCAGCGCTTCGACCTGGCGACGGGTCGCACCGTCCTCGAGGACGGCGGCGAGGTCGTCGACCGCAGCAGCGGCGTCCGCCTGACCGCCGACT
>JARGGE010000444.1 GCA_029210865.1 Trueperaceae bacterium | reverse complement strand
CTTCGAACTGCCCGCCCTGCCCTACCCGAACGACGCCCTCGAGCCGCACGTCGACGCCCGCACGATGGAGATCCATCACGGCAAGCACCATGCGGCGTACACGAACAACCTCAACGCGGCCCTCGAGGGGCACCCCGCCCTTCAGGCCCAGAGCATCGAGGAGCTCCTGCGGGGCATCGACGCGCTGCCGCAGGACATCCAGACCGCCGTGCGCAACAACGGCGGCGGCTTCGCGAACCACAGCCTCTTCTGGCAGGTCATGAGCCCGAACGGCGGCGGCCGCGCCGGCGGTGCCCTCGCCGAGGCGATCGACGCCGCGTTCGGCTCCTTCGACGCCTTCAAGTCCGCCTTCGCCGACGCGGCCGCCAAGCGCTTCGGCTCCGGGTGGGCCTGGCTCGTCCTCGACGGCGACGGCGCGCTGCACGTCTACTCGACCGCCAACCAGGACTCCCCGTACATGTCGGGCCACGTGCCGCTGCTCGGGCTCGACGTCTGGGAGCACGCCTACTACCTCCACTACCAGAACCGCCGCCCCGACTACATCGCCGCGTTCTGGAACGTCGTCGATTGGAACGCCGTCGCCAAGAACTACGACGACGCTCACAGCTGAGCCGACGTTCGGCTCGGCGGTCGCCGAGCACCGTTAGGCGCATGACGAGGCGGGCCCCCACGGGACCCGCCTCGTCGCGTACGGTCCGGACGTGGGACCGCGTGCCGAGCACCGCACCTTCCTCCTGGCCCTCGCCGGCTGCGTCGCGCTGACGATCGCCGCCGGCTGGGGTCGTTGGCGCCCGCTCCCGCTCGAGGTGGTCGCCGACCCCGGCGTGGTCGCGGTCCAGGTGGTGGGCGCGGTGGCGCGGCCGGGAGGCTACGTGCTGCCGTGGGGCTCGCGCGTCGACGACCTGCTCGCCGCCGCGGGCGGCGCCACGCCCGACGCCGCGCTCGAGCTCGTCACGGGCGCGGCGCTCCTCACCGACGGTGCGAGCGTCGCGGTACCCCGCGCCACCGACCCCGACGGCGACGCGCGCATCGACGTGAACGCGGCGAGCGTGCGGCTGCTCGAGACGCTCCCCGGCGTCGGCCCGGTGACCGCGGTGCGGATCGTCGCCGCCCGGCCGTTCCATTCCGTGGACGACCTCGCCCGCGTCCCGGGCATCGGCCCCGTCCGCCTCGAGGCCCTGCGCGATCGGGTGACGGTCGGTGGTGGTTGAGGCGCGCGCGCCGGCGTTCCTGCCCTGGGCCTGGCCCTGGGCCGCCGGGGTCGTCGCGGGCGCCGCCGTGGGGGAGGCCGCCGTCGTGCAGGCCGCGGCGGCCGGCGCCGGGGGCGCCGCGGGAACGGTGGGCTGGATCGCGGCGGGATCGGCGCTGGCGCTCGCGGCCGCGCTCCTCGCGGTGCGCAGGGCCGGCACCGATGGGGCGGCGGCGGGTCGCCTCGGCGCCTGGTTCGCGGCCGGCGCCCTGCTCGCCGCCCTGCGCACCGCGAGCGTCTTCGCCACCGCCGACCCCTGGGCCGACCGGCTCGGGCACGAGGTCGCCTTCGAGGCGCGGGTGGTCGACGGGGTCGCCTGGACCGCCGAGGGCGGGCCGCGCGGCGTGGTGCTGCGGGGCGTGGAGGTGCCGGACGGGCGCGCGTGGCTCGAGGGGCGCCTCGAGGCGCTCCCCGGACGGCGCAACCCGGGCGGGTTCGACGCGCGCGCCCACTACCGCCGCGACGGGGTCGGCGCCGCGCTGGTGGTGGCGCGCACCGAGGCGCGCGCACCGCCGCCGGCCACGGCGCGGGCGCGCGCGGCGCTGCGGCGCGGGGTGGTCGCCGGGCTGGACGCCGACGCGGCCGCCGTGATGCAGGCGCTGACCCTCGGCCTGCGCGGCGACCTCGGACCGCTCCGCGACGCCTTTGCTGCCTCCGGGCTGGCGCACGTCCTGGCGCTCTCGGGCTTGCACGTGGGCGTGCTGGCGGGGGTCCTGATCGCCGCCGTCGGCGGGGTCGGTCGCGTCCGCTCGCTGGTCGTGGTGGTGGTGCTCGTCGGCTACGTCGCCGTCGTCGGACCGGCGCCCGCGGTCGTGCGCGCGACCGCGATGGTGGCCTTCGCGCTCCTCGGACGGGCCTACGGGATCGGCGGCGCCGGCTGGGGGAGCCATCTGGCGCTCGCCGCGGCCGCGTCGCTGCTCGTCCGTCCCGCGTGGGTCGGCGACCTCGGCTTCCAGCTCTCGTACCTCTCGGTCCTCGGCATGGGCTGGGTGGCGCCCCCACTGGCGCGCCGATGCGGGGTGGCCGGGGGCGCCGACGCGGCGGCGCGTCCGGGGGGTCGCCGCGCCGCGAGGGGCGCGGCGGTGCGCCGCTGGGTGGCGCGCTCGCTCGCGGTGAGCCTCGCGGCGCAGGTCGCGACCCTGCCGCTCGTGGCGTCCGCGTTCGGCGCGGTGCCGCTCGCGGCGCCGCTGGCGAACCTGGC
>JARGGE010000443.1 GCA_029210865.1 Trueperaceae bacterium | reverse complement strand
GAGCTCACTCGACTCGGCCAACGAGAGGCTCTTGACCGCCTCGGGGCCGTCCCAGGCGTTGGCCAGGAACAGCGACAGGTAGGCCTCCTGGCTGGCCTTGGTCAGCGCCCGCCGCGCCTCCAGCGCCGACTTCACCAGCTGGAAGAACTCGCCGATCAGCGCGTCGCGCTTGCGCTTGAGCAGGTCGGCGCCACGGACCGCCAGCTTGAGCTGGTCGCGCCGCTGCAGCAGGTTCGAGCGGGTGGGTGCGACGTTCTCGGCCATGGCGACCTAGATCCCCGACTTCGCGGCGCCCCAGAGCTCGTCCATCTTGGCGCCGTAGTACTTGTCGATCTGATCGTTCGACAGGCGCGTGAGCTCGCTCTTGGGCAGTTGGGACAGCGTGTGCCAGGCGATGTCGAGCGACTCGCCGATCGTCCGGTTCGCCGAGCCCTGGTTGATGAAGACGCGCTCGAAGTCGTCGGCGAACTTCAGGTAGAGCTTGTCGTTCTCCGAGAGCGCGTCCTCACCGGTGATCGCCACGAGGCGGCGCAGGTCGAGGCCGTTGGCGTACGCGGCCTGGAGCTGGTCGGCGACGCCCTTGTGGTCGGGGCGCGTCTTGCCCGCGCCGATCCCGTTGTTCATCAGGCGCGACAGCGAGGGGCCCGGGTTGATCGGGGGGTACACGCCCTTGTTGTGCAGGTCGCGCGCCAGGTAGATCTGCCCCTCGGTGATGTAGCCGGTGAGGTCGGGGATCGGGTGCGTGACGTCGTCGTCGGGCATCGAGAGGATCGGCAGCTGCGTGACCGAGCCCTTCTTGCCGCGCACCACGCCGGCGCGCTCGTAGATCGACGCGAGGTCGGTGTACATGTAGCCGGGGTAGCCGCGGCGGCCGGGGATCTCCTCGCGGGCCCCGCCGATCTCGCGGAGCGCCTCGCAGTAGTTGGTCATGTCGGTGAGGATGACCAGCACGTGGTAGTCGTGCTCGAAGGCGAGGTACTCGGCGGCGGTGAGCGCCATCTTGGGGGTCAGGAGCCGCTCGACCGCAGGGTCGTCGGCCTTGTTCAGGAACAGCACCGAGCGCGCGAGGGCGCCCGTGCGCTCGAACTCCTGGGTGAAGAAGGTCAGCTCGCGCTGGGTGACCCCCATCGCGGCGAAGACGACCGCGAACTCGGTGTCCTCGCCGACCACGGTCGCCTGACGGGCGATCTGGGCGGCGAGCTCGTTGGCGGGGAGGCCCGAGCCCGAGAAGATCGGCAGCTTCTGCCCGCGCACCAGGCTGATGAGCGTGTCGATCGTCGAGATGCCGGTCTGGATGAACTCCTCGGGCTTCTCGCGCGCGACCGGGTTGATCGGCGCCCCGCCGATGGGCAGGCGCTGGTCGGCGATGACCGCCGGGAGGCCGTCGATGGGCTCGCCGATGCCGTTGAAGCGGCGGCCGATCATGTCCTTCGAGACGCCGAGGCGCGCGACGTTCTCGACCAGGCTGACCGTGGTGCTGGAGAGGTCGATGCCCGAGGTCTCCTCGAAGACCTGGAGGACCGTGTAGGACTTCGAGACCTCGATGACCTGGCCGCCGCGCTCGCGCCCGGTGCCGTCCTTGATGCGCACGATCGCGTTGTACGAGAGGTCGGGGGCGTTCTGGAGGTACAGGAGCGGACCGGAGACGTAGCTGACCTCCGTGTACTCCTTCTTGAGCAGGCTCTTCGTCATGGACCCTTCCCCGTCCTCAGGCCGCGACGGCGAAGGCGCCGTCGAGCATGGTGAGGACCTCGTCGCGGTAGGCGTCGAACGCCTCCTCGGCGACGTAGCGCGAGCGGTTGATCTTCTCGATGACCGGGTCCTTGAGGACGTCGTCGACGGTCGCGCCGCCCTCGAGCGCGGCCTTGGCCACGTCGTAGAGCTTGAGCATCATGCGCAGCATGCCCGTCGCCTTGCTCATCGAGCACGACGCGTCGACGGGGTCGAAGCCGTTCTGCTGCAAGAAGTCCTGGCGCAGCACGCGGCCGACCTCGATGATCAGGCGCTCCTGGTCCTGCAGCGCGTCGGGGCCGACCAGCTGCACGACCTCCTGCAGGTCGCTCTCGCGCTGCAGCAGGGTGACCGCCCGGTCGACGAGCTCCGGGTAGTCCTCGGCGACGTTCGATCGGTACCACTGCTCGAGGATGCCCGTGAACAGCGAGTACGAACGGTTCCAGTTGATCGCCGGGAAGTGGCGACGGCGCGCGAGCGAGGCGTCGAGCGCCCAGAAGCAGCCGGTGATGCGCAGCGTGGACTGGGTGACGGGCTCGGAGAAGTCGCCGCCCGCGGGGCTGACGGCGCCGATGATCGACACCGCGCCCTCGTCGCCGGCCAGCGTGGTCACGCGGCCGCCGCGCTCGTAGAAGGCCGCGAGGCGCGAGGACAGGTAGGGCGGGTACCCCTCCTCGGCCGGCATCTCCTCGAGGCGCGAGCTGATCTCGCGCAGCGCCTCCGCCCA
>JARGGE010000442.1 GCA_029210865.1 Trueperaceae bacterium | reverse complement strand
GCCCATCTCGAGCATGCGGACGCTGGCCTCCGTGGCCAGGGGCTGGGCGGCGGCCACCACGCCGTTGTGCGAGCGGGCGGACTGGAGCGTGCTCTGTGCGGAGGCGGCGGCGGGTATGATGAGCGCGGCGACGGCCGCGAAGGCGTCGAGGTGGGGGGTCTCGTAGCGGTCGTAGTGCTCGCCCTCGCGCATCGCGCGGCGGCCCGCCTCGGCGTGGCGCGCGAGCCGCAGCCACACCTTTTCGAGCGGCGCGGCGTCGGCAGAGACGCCCGCGGCGCTCCCCGCCGCGAGGCCCGCGTCCGATGCGGCGGACGCTGCGCCCGCGGCCGCCAGGTAGCCGCGCCAGAACGCCTCGGTGATGCGCTCCGGGTAGCGCCGGCCCAGCCCCTCGTAGGCGGAGACGCGCAGCTGCTCGGCGAGCGTGCGCCCGGCGGGGATCGGCAGCTCGGGCATCTGGTAGACGCGCCGATCGCCGATCGGGAGCTCGAGCGTGCAGCGGTCGGCGACCACCATCGTGTTCGCCAGCGCGCCGGGGTAGGCGTTCTCCGGCACCGCGAGCGCCATCTCCTCGGGGGTCTTGACGTAGAACTCGTCGCACGGGAAGCGGAAGCGATGCTCGTCGGAGAGGACGGTCTTGGTCTGGATCGCCAGAAGCGCCTCGTGGGCGCGGGCGTCCTCCTTGCGCACGTAGTGGCCGTCGTTGGTGGCCACCATCGCGATGCCGTAACGGTCGGCGAAGGCGCGCAAGACCGGGTTGAGGCGCTGCTGCTCCTCGAGCCCGTGGTCCTGGAACTCCAGGAAGTAGTCGTCGCCGAACAGCCGCAGGTAGCGCTGCAGCACCTCCTCGCCGGCCTCCGGGCCGACGTCGAGGATCGTCCGCGGCAACTGCGCACCCAGGCAGCCCGAGAGCGCGATGATCCCCTCGTGGTGCTGCTCGAGCAGCTCGAAGTCGATCCGCGGCTTCATGTAGAAGCCCTCGAGGTACGCGCGGCTCGAGAGCTTGCAGAGGTTGCGGTAGCCGGTCATGTCCTTGGCCAGGAGCGTCAGGTGGTAGTAGCCGCCGTCGAGCTTCCCCTCGGGACGGCGCCTCTCGAAGCGCGAGCCGGCGGTCATGTAGGCCTCGAAGCCGACGATCGGCTTCACCTGCGCCGCGTACGCGGCCTTGGTGAACTCCACGGCGCCGTGCAGGTTGCCGTGGTCGGTCATCGCGACGACCGCGTCGCCGGGCGTCACCTCCTTCACCCACGCCATCAGGTCCTTGATGCGCGCCGCGCCGTCGAGGAGGCTGTAGGCGGTGTGCTGGTGGAGGTGCGCGAAGCGTTTGGGGGGGCCGACGTCCATGGCGGCATGGTACCGCGAGGGCGCGCGGCGGCCGGACCGCGGGTGGCACGAGGGGCCGCGATGGCGTCACCCGCGGGCCGCGCCCCCGTTGCCGCGTTGACAAGCCCCCGGGCCGACGTGGTACCTTCTCGGAGCTTGGCGCCGTAGCCAAGTGGTAAGGCAGAGGTCTGCAAAACCTCCATTCACCGGTTCGAATCCGGTCGGCGCCTCCACCCCTTCCGGTCCCCAGCCGGGCGGCGTCCAGACAACCCAGCGCAGGCGCGTAGCTCAGTGGGAGAGCGCTACATTGACACTGTAGAGGTCGCCAGTTCAATCCTGGCCGCGCCTACCAAACCCACCGCCCGGCCTTGCGGCCGGGCGGCTTCGTTGGGCCCGGTCGCGGGCCCCGGGGACGCGTTCGTCCGCGGGCGCCCACGTGGGCCGTCGCGAAGCGACGCGTCCCTCAGCCGGCGACGACCTCGGTGACGAACGACTTGAGCTTCGGCGCCGACAACCCCATGCCCTCGTACAGGCCATCGGGCAGCGCCAGGTCGCCGACGAACAAGCGACCCACGTCGGGTCCGGGCGCGGCGCCGCGCTTGGGCAGGCCGATCGCGAGCGTGACGGTGGCGTGCACGACGTCGCCGGGGACCGCACCGTCGTCGGCCTTCAACCCGGTGGGGACGTCGAGCGACACGACGCAGCTCCCATGGGCCACCAGTTGGTTGACCACCGTGATGACGTCGAGCGTGCGCCCGCGCGGCGGCCCCTCGAGGTTGGTGCCGATCGCGGCGTCGATCACGCAGCCGAACTTCATCTTGGGCAGGCTGGTGCGCACCTTGACCGTCTCGTAGTGGCGCAGGTGCTCGAGCTGCTCCTTCGGCGTCCCGGAGTAGTTCTCCGCCTCGTGGGTGGGCACGACCCAGACGCGCCGGCCGCGCGCCGCGAGCAGACGCGCCGCAGCGAGACCGCCGGAGCCGTTGTTGCCGCGACCGGCGACCACGAGGACGGTGCCCTCGGGCGCGTGCGCGTCGACCAGCGCGACGAGGTTCCGCGCGGTGTGCTCGACGAGCAGCCGGCTGTCGAGCCCGTACTTGCCGGTCGCCAGCATGATGAGCTGCTGCATCTGCGACCCGGTGATCCG
>JARGGE010000441.1 GCA_029210865.1 Trueperaceae bacterium | reverse complement strand
GGCTCGCCGCCGGGCTGCGCCCGTTGGTCGCGGCGGCCTCCGCGGGCGAGCCACCGCCACGCTTGCCGGACGGCCCGTTCCCGGCGGAGGCCCAGCTCGAGGCGGCGCTCGACTTCGCGCGGTTCCTGGGCTACGACCTCGAGCGCGGGCGCCAGGACCTCGCGCTGCACCCGTTCGCGACGCGCTTCGCGGGCGACGACGTGCGCATCACCACCCGCGTGAACGAGCGCGACCTCACCGAGGCGCTCTTCTCGACGCTGCACGAGACCGGGCACGCGCTGTACGAGCTCGGCGTCGACCCCGCCTGGGAGGGGACCCCGGTCGCGCGGGGCGTGTCGGCGGGCGTGCATGAGAGCCAGTCGCGCTTGTGGGAGAACCAGGTCGGTCGCAGCCGCGCCTTCTGGTCGTTCGCGCTGCCGCGCCTGCAGCGGCGCTTCCCGATCCTGCAGGGCCTCGACGTCGACGCCGCGTACCGGGCGGTCAACCGAGTCGAGCCGAGCCTGATCCGGACCGACGCCGACGAGCTCACCTACACGCTCCACGTGCTCATCCGCTTCGACCTGGAGCTCGAGCTGCTCGAGGGGCGGCTCGCGGTCGTCGACCTGCGCGAGGCCTGGGCGGCGCGCTACGCCGCCGACCTGGGCGTTCGCCCGCCGCACGACGGCGACGGCGTGCTGCAGGACGTGCACTGGTTCGCCGGCCTGGTCGGTGGCGCCTTCCAGGGCTACGCGCTCGGCAACGTCCTGAGCGCGCAGTTCTACGCGGCGGCGGAGGACGCCCTGGGCGACCTCGAACCGGCGATCGCGGCCGGTTCGTTCGAGGGCCTGCACGGGTGGCTGCGCCAGCACGTCTACCACCACGGCCGCGCGAAGCCGGTGGTGGCGTTGGTGCGCGACGCGACCGGCAGCCCCATCGATCCCGGGCCCTACCTGCGCTACCTCGAGCGCAAGTACGCGGCGCTCTACCCGGCGGTGGCGCGCGCGTGAGGTAGCCTTCGGACCGTGACCGATCCCGCACGACGCGCGTACCTGGCCCTCGGCCGCGGCTTCCTGATCCTCGGCGGCGCCATCGCGGCGCTGGCGATCGCCGACGCCGCGCTCGCGCTCGGCCTCTTCCGAGGCAGCCCGCTCGGCACGGCGCTCTTCCTAGCGGTGGTCGGCGGCCTGCTTGTCTGGACGGTGCGGCAGGCCGACGCGCAGCGGGCCGCCGACGCCGACGCCGTGCCCCCCGAGGGCGTCGGCGCGCCGGACGAGGAGCGCGCGGACGAGGGCGGACGCGGGGGCGGGCCGTGATCGAGGTCGAGGGCCTGGCGAAGGTCTACCGCGTCCACGAGAAGGAGGCCGGCCTGCGCGGCTCGATCCGCGCCTTCGTCGATCGCCGCTACCGCGACGTCCGCGCCGTCGACGACGTCTCGTTCCATGTGGCGCCCGGCGAGGTGGTCGGCTTCCTCGGCCCCAACGGCGCCGGCAAGACGACGACCCTCAAGGTGCTCTCGGGCCTCCTGCACCCGAGCGCGGGGCGCGTGCGCGTCGCCGGCTTCGAGCCGCGCCGGCGTCAGAGCGCCTTCCTGCGCGGCATCACGCTCGTGATGGGGCAGAAGCAGCAGCTCTCGTGGGACCTCGCGGCGGTGGACTCGTTCCTGGTCAACCAGGCGATCTACGAGATCCCCGACGCCGTCTACCGCGAGCGCCTGGGCGAGCTCACCGAGATGCTCTCGCTCGATGGCCTGCTGCACAAGCAGGTGCGGAAGCTGAGCCTGGGCGAGCGGATGAAGTGCGAGCTGGCCGCGGCGCTGCTGCACCGTCCCCAGGTGCTCTTCCTCGACGAGCCGACGATCGGCCTCGACGTGACCATGCAGCAGCAGGTGCGCCGCTTCGTGGCCGACTACAACGCGCGCCACGGCGCCACGGTGGTGCTCACGTCGCACTACATGGCCGACGTCACCGCGCTCGCACAGCGCGTGCTGGTCATCGACCACGGTCGCCTGGTCTTCGACGGCGACCTCAAGAAGCTCGTCGAGGCGCGGGCGCCCGAGCGCCGCGTGCGGCTCACCTTCGCCGAGGCGGTCGCGCCCGAGCGCTTCGCCGGGCTCGGGCGTCTCCATCGGGTCGAGGGGCTCGAGGTCGAGCTCGGCGTGCCGCGTGCGGACGTGGCCCGCGTCGCCGCGCGCGCGCTCGCCGAGCTCCCGGTGGTCGACGTGGCGATCGAGGACGTGCCGGTCGAGGACATCGTCGCCGATCTGTTCGCCGACGGGCGACGCGGCGCCGAGGAGGCGCGCGACGGGGCCCACGGGTGACCGTCCGGGCGGAGGCGGCGACGAGCGGCGGGGCGTGGCGGTCGAGGAAGGCGCGCGCGCTCTTCGCCCACGCGTTCGCGAGCATGACCGAGTACCGCGCCGAGATCGTCATCTGGATGATCTCGGGGTCGCTGCCGCTCGTGATGATGGCCATGTGGATCGGCCTGGCC
>JARGGE010000440.1 GCA_029210865.1 Trueperaceae bacterium | reverse complement strand
CGGTGGTGCGCAGGTGGTTGCCGAGGATGTCGAGCGCGGTCAGGTGGTCGACGGGCACGTCGAAGAACCCTTGGATCTGGCCGGCGTGCAGGTCGATCGTGATCACCCGGTCGACGCCCGCGGTCTCGAGCAGGTTCGCGACCAGCTTCGCGGTGATCGGCTCGCGCGCCTGGACCTTCTTGTCCTGGCGGGCGTAGCCGAAGTAGGGGACCACCGCGTTGATGCGCCACGCGGACGCGCGCCGCAACGCGTCGACGAGGACCAGCAGCTCCATGAGGTTGTGGTTCACCGGCGCCGACGTCGACTGGATGACGAAGCAGTCGGCGCCGCGGACGCTCTCCTCGAGGGCGATGCGGGTCTCGCCGTCGGGGAACTGCGAGACCGTGCCGCGGGTGAGCTGGAGGCCGAGGTGCCGCGCCACCGCAGCGGCCAGCGCCGGCGTCGATCCACCGGCGAAGAGCTTGACGTCGTCGCCGGTCCTCACCGGGCGGACCTCGGGCGGCGGGCGAGGGCTGGGATCACGGTCACCTCACAGGGGGCGCGGGAACGGGGTACCGACGGGCGGCTACCACCGGCGCGCGTCGCGCCGATGGACATCGGCCGGAGTGTAACCCGGCCGTCCGCCAGAGCAACCGCTAGCCTCAGCGTGCGGACGAGCAGGCCTCAGCGGGCGTACCCGCGGTCGTCAGCGGGCGTATTCCACCGCCCGCGACTCGCGCACCACCGTGACCTGCACCTGCCCCGGGTACTCCATGTCGCGCTCGATGCGCTGCGCGATGTCGCGCGCGAGCAGGACCGCCGAAGCGTCGTCGACCGTGTGGGGCTCGACGATGATGCGGATCTCGCGCCCCGCCTGGATCGCGTAGCTCTTCTCGACGCCGGGGAACGACGTCGCGATGCTCTCCAGCCCCTCCAGCCGCTTGAGGTACGTCTCGAGCGTCTCGCGCCGCGCTCCGGGACGGGCGGCGCTGATGGCGTCGGCCGCGTTCACCAGGATGGGGTAGAGGGTCTCGGCGCGCTCCAGGTCGTGGTGGTTGAAGATCGCGTCGATGACCTCGCGCGGTTCGCCGAAGCGGCGTCCGAGCTGCGCGCCGATCTCGGTGTGCGTCCCCTCGATCTCGCGGTCGATCGACTTGCCGATGTCGTGGAGCAGCCCGGCGCGGCGCGCCAGCGGCACGTCGAGGTCGAGCTCGGCGGCGATGAGGCCGCTGAGGTGGGCGACCTGCACCGAGTGCTTGAGGATGTTCTGGCCGTAGCTGGTGCGGAAGTGCATGCGGCCGAGGAGCTGCACGAGGCCGGGCTTGAGGCCGACCACGTCCGCCTCGAGCGCGCCTTCCTCGCCGCGTTCGCGGATGTAGGTCTGCATCTCCTGCTGCGCCTTGTGGACGACCTCTTCGATGCGCGCCGGATGGATGCGTCCGTCGCCGACGAGCTCGGCGAGGGCGAGCTTGGCGACCTCGCGGCGCATCGGGTTGAACGACGACAGCAGCACGGCCTCGGGGGTGTCGTCGATGATGACGTCGACCCCCGTGATCGCTTCGAAAGCGCGGATGTTGCGTCCCTCGCGGCCGATGATGCGCCCCTTCATCGCGTCGCTGGGGATCGGCACCACCGAGACGCTGATCGCGGCCGAGACCTCGCTCGCGGAGCGCTGGATGGCCTGCGCGAGCACGTCCTGCGACCGCCGCTTGGCGTCGGCGTCGGCCTGCTCGATCGCCGCGCGGATGCGGGCCGCCTTCTCGCGCTCGAGCTCGCGGTCGAGCTTCTCGAGGATCTGCTCCGCCGCCTGCTCGCGGCTCAGCTGGGCGATCTCGTAGAGGCGCCGGTCGGTCTCGGCGAGGCGCTCCTGGAGCCGTTCGCCCTCGGCCTCGAGGTCGCGCGCGCGCTGGTCGAGGCGCTCCTCGTTCTCGTCGAGGCGCAGCGCGCGGGCGTCCTGCTGCTCGCCGCGGCGCGTGAGGCGCTCCTCGATCTGCTCGACCTTCTCGCGGTCGCGGCGCAGCTCCTCGCGCGCGTCGCGCAGCGTCGCGCGGCCTTCCTCGACGTCGGCCCGCACGCGGGCCAGCTCCTGTTCGGCCGTCGCCCGCCGCCGTTCGACGTCGGCCTCGAGCTGCTCGCGGGTGCGCGCGTACTCCTCGTCGAGCCGCGCTCGCGCCTCGTCGAGGCGCTCGCGGGCGTCGGCAGCGGCGCGCTCGGTGGCCGCTCGGGCGTCGGCGGTCGCACGCTCGCGGATGGCCCGCGCCTCGGCCTCGGCCACCGCGAGCACCTCGCGGTCGCGCGAGCGCCGGAGCGCGAAGCCGATGGCGACGCCGACGGCCGCGCCGACGAGGAGCGCGACGAGGGCGATCAGGGTGGGGGTCACGCGTCGTCCTCGACGAACTCGGACGCGGGTTTGCTGGCGTGCTTGCAGCCGCCGATCGCGGCGAGCACCTGCTGCCGCACCTCCGCGGCCAGCTCCGGATGCGCCGCCAAGA
>JARGGE010000043.1 GCA_029210865.1 Trueperaceae bacterium | reverse complement strand
CCTCCTAACGCAATGATCGTCAGGAGAAAACTACCACCCCAGACCGACAGAACACGTGTGACATGACACTAGGTCATCGCGCGCGCCGCGGGCCCGCGGTCCGCCGCCCGCGGGGACGCGAAGCGGGCGCCACCCCCTCCCTGGGGGTGGCGCCCGTGAGCGGACGAAGGGCCGCTAGCGCGGCGGGCGGTACGCGGCTGCCGTAGGCACCCGGCCGCTAGCGCGGCGGGCGGTACGCGGCTGCGTAGCCGGTCAGCGCCCGCAGGTAGTTGGCGCGCTCGAAGGCGCCGGGGTCGGGGGCCGCGCGCTGCGACAACGCCCCGCGCAGGTCGTCGATCTGCTCGTAGTCGTGCTCGTGCATCCAGGCGCCCAACTCGGTGAGGACGTCGGTGACGTGCTCCGGCCCGCGCTCCAGGAGCGCGGAGGCCATGGTCACCACGTCGGCGCCCACCAGCAGCAGCTTGACGACGTCGTCCGCGGTGTGGACGCCGGCGGCGGCGGCGAGGTCGATGGGGACGCGGCCGTGCAGGATCGCGACCCACCGCAACGCCAAGCGCACCTCGTCCGACGTCGAGAGCACCAGGCGCGGCCCCACGGTGAGGGTCTCGAGGTCCACGTCGGGCTGGTAGAAGCGGTTGAAGAGGACGACCCCCTTGGCGCCGACCTCGCCGAAGCGGCGCACGAGGTTGGGCACCGACGAGAACCAGGGACCGATCTTGATGGCCACTGGTACGGAGACGCGCGCGCACACCGACGCGACCGTGTCGACCGTGCGGTCCTCGACGTCGCGGCCGCTCTCGGACGCGTCGGCCGCGAGGAAGTAGACGTTGAGCTCGATGGCGTCGGCGCCCGCGTTCTCGAGCAGCTCGGCGTGGTGCGTCCAACCGCCCGGGCGGTGCCCGTTGAGGCTGGCGATCACCGGGACGTCGAGCGCCTCCTTGGCGGCTTGCAGCCGCCGCAGGTAGCCGTCCGGGCCGACCTCGACCCCGGTGAAGGGGTCGAAGTAACCGCTGATCTCGGGCGAGATCTCGTGCCCGACCAGGCTCAGGTCGTGGAGCGCCATCTCGTCGCGCTCGATCTGCTCCTCGAACAGCGAGGGGAGCACCACCGCACCGACGCCAGCGTCGCCCAGGCGCCGCAGGGTGTCGAGCCGGCCGGTGACCGGCGAGGACGACGCGACGATCGGGTTGCGGAGCGTGAGGCCGAGGTAGCGGGTCGTGAGGTTCGGGCTCATGCGTCCTCCTCCCCGCTGCCGGCGGCGGGGGTCGCGAGCGCGCGGGCGGCGTCGCCCGCGGCCTTGTCGGGCACCTCGCGGTGCGTCTCGGCCAGGCGCTCGTAGAGGGCGCGTTGCGCCTTCTTGTCGGCCTCGAGCAGCTTCAGGAGGCCCTCCGCGCGCTCCGGCTGGCTGCGGGCGAGCACCGCGAAGCGGCCCTCCTCCGCCGCCCAGGCGGCCAGCGACTTCCGGGGCGGACGCGAATCCAGCACGAGCGGTTCGCCGCCGCCTTCGGCCAGCGCCACCTGCGGGTCGTAGTGGAACAGGGTGAGGTAGCCGGCGCTGACCGCGTCGCGCTGATGGGTCATCATCGTGCGCATGTCGATGCCGTGCGCGATGCACGGGCTGTAGGCGATGACCAGGCTCGGCCCGGGCCATGCGGCCGCGGCCCGCAGGACCTCGACGGTCTGCTTCGGGCTCGCGCCGATGGCGATCTGCGCAACGTAGACGTCGCCGTAGGCCATCGCGATCTGACCCAGGTCCTTCTTGCCCACGGCCTTGCCGCTCGCGGCGAACTTGGCGACCGCGGCGCGCGGCGTCGCCTTGGACGCCTGGCCGCCGGTGTTGCTGTAGACCTCGGTGTCGAGGACCAGCACGTTGACGTCGCGGCCCGAGGCCAGGACGTGGTCGAGCCCGCCGAAGCCGATGTCGTAGGCCCAGCCGTCGCCGCCGACCACCCAGACCTGGCGGTGGACGAGCGTCTCGGCCACGGCCCGCAGCCGGGCCGCGTCGTCGCGGAGCGGGGCGGCGGCGGCGTGGTCGCCCTCGATCGCATCGAGCCGGTCGCGGAGCTTCTCGACGCGCGCGCGCTGGGCCGCCATGGCGTCCTCGTCGCGGGCGCCGGCGCCGGCCAGCAGGTCGGTGACCAGGGCGTCGCCCAGGTGCGGCCGCAGCTTGGCCAGCAGGTCGGCGGCCTGGTTGGCGCGGGCGTCGACCGCGAGGCGCATGCCGAAGCCGAACTCGGCGGCGTCCTCGAAGAGCGAGTTGGACCACGCCGGACCGCGCCCCTGGTCGTCCTGCGCCCACGGGGTGGTGGGCAGGTTGCCGCCGTAGATCGACGAGCAGCCGGTGGCGTTCGCCACGATCAGGTGATCGCCGTACAGCTGGCTGAGCACCTTCAGGTAGGGCGTCTCGCCGCAGCCGGCGCACGCGCCGGAGAACTCGAACAGCGGCTCGCGCATCTGCGAGGCCTTGATGGGGTCGAGCGCGTCGAAGTCGGGGCGCGGGTAGGGCAGCTCCTCGAAGAAGCCCCACCAGGCGCGCTCCTGCTCCAGATGCGGCGCCTTGGGTTCGAGGTTGATCGCCTTGCGCTTGAGCTCCTTCTTGTCGCGCGCGGGGCAGACGTCGACGCAGACCCCGCAGCCGGTGCAGTCGTCGGGGGCGAGCTGGACGATGAACTGGTGGCCGGCGAGGGCCTCGTCCTTGCCCTTCCAGGCGGTGAACTTGAAGCCCTCGGGCGCGTCGTCGAGCAGCGGCGTCGGGACCGCGTTCACGCGGATGGCGGCGTGCGGGCAGGCCAGCGCGCACAGGTTGCACTGGGTGCAGACCTCGGGGTCCCAGATCGGGACCTCGAGCGCGATCGAGCGCTTCTCGAAGCGGGCCGTGTTGGTCGGGTACGTGCCGTCGACCGGGAAGGCGGAGACGGGGAGCAGGTCGCCCTCGCCCGCCATGAGCCGCGCGGTGACGCGCTCGACGAAGTCGGGCGCGGCCTCGGGCACCACCGCATGGCGGCGCTTGGCGCCCTCGCCCTCGGCCGGCACCGCGACCGCATGCAGGTGCTCGAGCGCGGCGTCGACCGCGGCGTGGTTGCGCGCCAGCACCGTGCCGCCGCGCTTGCCGTAGGTGCGATCGATCGCGGCCTTGATCGCGTCGACCGCCTGGTCCTTGGGCAGCACGCCGGAGAGCGCGAAGAAGCACGTCTGCATGATCGTGTTGATGCGCCCGCCCATGCCGACGTCGTGGGCCACCTGGTTGCCGTCGATCGTCCAGATCTTCAGGTCGCGCTCGCGCGCGAGGCGCTGCACCTCGACCGGCAGCTCGTCCCAGAGCGCCTCGGGGGCGAAGGGCGCGTTGACCAGCACGGTCGCGCCGGGCGCCGCGAGGCCGAGCACGTCGCGGGAGAACAGCATGTCGAAGTGGTGCACGCCGACGAAGCCGGCGGACTCGATCAGGTACGGGCTCGCGACCGGCGCGGGGCCGAAGCGCAGGTGCGAGACGGTCACGGCGCCGGACTTCTTCGAGTCGTAGACGAAGTAGCCCTGCGCGTCGAGGTCGGTGTGCTCGCCGATGATCTTGACGCTGTTCTTGGTCGCGCCCACGGTGCCGTCGCTGCCGAGGCCGAAGAAGACCGCGCGGGTGACGTCGGCGCGTTCGGTGGCGAAGCCCTCGTCGACCGGCAGCGACAGGTGGGTCACGTCGTCGACGATGCCGACCGTGAAGGAACGCGGTGCCTCGGGATCGCGCAGCGCGTCGAGCGCCGCCTTCGCCATGCGCGGCGTGAACTCCTTGCTGCCGAGGCCGTAGCGGCCGCCCAGCACCCGTGGCCGTTGGGCACCGTCGGCGATGCGCTCGGCGAAGGCGGTCAGGACGTCTTGGTAGAGCGGCTCGCCGGCACCGCCGGGCTCCTTGGTCCGGTCGAGCACGACGACGCTCCGAGTGGACTCGGGCAGCGCGGCGACGAACCCGGCGGCGTCGAAGGGGCGGTACAGGCGGACGGTCAGCAGGCCGACCTTCTCGCCGGCGGCCACCATCGCGTCGACCGCTTCGCCCGCGGCGACGACGCCGGAGCCCATCGCGACCAGCACGCGGTCGGCGTCGGGGGCCCCGCGGTACTCGAAGGCGCGGTAGCGCCGACCGGTGCGCGCGGCGAAGGCCTCGAAGACCTCGTCGACGATGCCGGGGACGGCGTCGTAGAAGCCGTTGGCGGCCTCGCGCGACTGGAAGAAGACGTCCGGGTTCTGGGCGGTGCCGCGCAGGACCGGGCGGTCGGGGTCGAGCGCCCGCGCGCGGTGCGCTGCGATCAGGTCGTCGGGCATCAGGGCGCGCAGGTCCTCGACGTCGAGCTCCTCGATGCGGGCGACCTCGTGGCTGGTGCGGAAGCCGTCCTGCACGTGCAGGAACGGGACCCGCGAGCGGAGTGAGGCGGCCTGGGCGATGAGCGCCAGGTCGTGCGCCTGTTGGACCGAATCGGCGAAGAGCATCGCCCAGCCCGTGGTGCGCACCGACATGACGTCCGAGTGGTCGCCGAAGATCGACAGCGCGTGGGTGGCCACCGAGCGCGCGGCCACGTGGATGACCGCCGGCGTGAGTTCGCCCGCGATCTTGAACAGGTTCGGGATCATGAGCAGGAGCCCCTGCGACGACGTGAAGGTCGTCGTGAGGGCGCCGGCTTGCAGCGCTCCGTGCACGGTGCCGGCTGCGCCCGCTTCGCTCTGCAGCTGCACCACCTCGGGCACCTGGCCCCACAGGTTGCGGCGTCCGGCGGCCGACCAGGCATCCGCCGCTTCGCCCATCGGCGAAGCGGGCGTGATCGGGTAGATGGCGATGACCTCGTTGACCTGATGGGCGACCCGGGCGGCGGCTTCGTTGCCGTCGACCACGATGCGGCGTCCTGCCATGTCGCCTCCTCTCTCTCACGGCGATCGTGTCCGGGCCCGAGGGTCCGGACACGCGCTACGTGCCCCCAGGCTAGGCCGGCACCCGATCGGGCGCGTCCCACGTTCTCCGACAGCGGCGTCGTCCCGGGGTGTGGTGGGGCGGCCGGCCGATGGCGTGCACCGTGGCGCCCGGGCCGTCGGTCGTGGCGCCGCTCGGGGCGCGCCGGCCCGGTAGCGTAGGCGAATGCCCCACCGCCCCGATCGCCCGACCGCGACCGCGCCGCGCGACCCCGATGCGGTGCGCCACGCGGCCGCGACCGTCCTCGACCCGGCGGACGCCGACGCCGTCGCCGCCCTCGCGGCCCACAGCGCCGGCACCCTCGCCACCGTCCTCACCCACGCCAGCGTCCGCCGCTTCACCGCCGACCCCGTCCCGGACGACGTGCTCGCGGCGCTCGAGGCCGCGCTCGTGCGCGGGCCCACCTCGTCGGCCCTGCACAGCTACACCCACGTCGTCGTCCGCGACGCCGAGCGCCGGCGGCGGCTCGCGACGCTCGCCGGCGACCAGCGCTGGATCGCCGAGGCGCCGCTGCTCGTCGTCGGCTGCGCCGACCTGCGCCGCGCCCGCACCATCGCGCACGCGCAGGGCTACCGCTACACCGCCCACGACCTGCGGATGCTCGTCAGCGCCACCGCCGACCTGACCATCGGGCTGCAGAACGCCTCGTTGGTCGCGCAGTCGCTCGGCTACGGCACGGTGTTGCTCGGCGGCGTCCTCAACGGCGCGCTCGAGATCGCCAGCGAGCTCGGGCTGCCCGAGCGGATCGTCCCGCTGGTCGGCCTGTCGGTCGGGCGTCCCGCCGACGACCGCTGGCCGGCGCCGCGCCCGCGGCTCCCGCTGCCGCTGCTGGTGCACCACGAGCAGTGGTCGCTGACCGCCGACGAGGAGCAGGCCCTCCTCGCGGCGCACGACGCCGAGACGCGCGCGCAGGGGACCTACGAAGGCCGGCGCATCCCGTGGGCGGCGATGGGTCGCGGCGGCACCGACCCGGTCGCGGTCGGCGACTACGGTGTCCTCGAGCACGTCGGGCGCAAGCAGGGGCGCGCCACCTGGGCGCCGCAGGGGGCCAAGGTCGACGTCGACCTGCCGGCGCTCGGCCTGAAGGTGCACGGGACGGGCGACGTCGACCCGACCTGACGCGACCCGGTCGGAGGCGACCCGGTCGGACGCGGCCCGAACGGACGCGAACGGCGCGCAGCCCCCGTCAGGGCCGGTCCTCCTCTTCCAGCGGCACGCTCGTGACGTAGAGGAGGCGGTTGCCCCCGCTTCCGCTCGCGACCGCACCGAGCTCGGCGTACTTCGCCGCGAGCGCCCAGAACTCGGCGTTCAGCGCGGCCGTCTGCGCGCGCGTCAGGCGCAGGTCGAGGGCGACGTCGAGCGGGCCGTCGTCGTGGCCGAGCTGCGCCGGGTCCGGCTCCACGGAGGTGCCGGCGGTCGGCGCCTCGCGCGTCCCGCGCAACCACACCTGGCCGTCCTCGCCGCGCCCGATCAGGTAGCCCGCCCAGGGGGTGCGGGCGAGCCAGCGCGCCGAGGCGTGCGCCGCGCGATCCACCTGGGCTCGCGCCATCGCGGCGAAGGTCTCCTCGAGGTCAGCGTACGGAAGCGCCTCGAAGGGGACGAACCAGAGCGGGTGCGGCGCGCGGTAGCGACGCACCGGCCGGCCGGCGCGGCGCTGCATGGCCACCACCTCGAGGAGCCCGGCCGCGCGGAGGCGCTTCACCCGGTACAGCACCGCGTCGAGGTCGCGCTCGAGCAGGTCGGCCGCCTCGCGCACGCTGCGGTCGCGGTCGAGGAAGCAGCCGAACACCTCGCGGGTGGTCGCGTCCAGGAGGAGGCGCGCGGCCACCGGGTCGTCGACGCGGTGCGGCGAGCTACCGGACGATGGCCGTGTCATCTTCGGTAGCCTAGCGCGCATCCTCTGGACATGACCGCTTCCCCGCTGCTCGCCGCCCACCTCGCCGCCCTCCACCTCGCCGAACTCCGCCGCGCGTCCGACGCCGCGCGCCGCGCCACCCGCTGACCCGCATGCCGCACCCGGATCCCCTGGCCCGCCTCGCCCGCGCCTACCACCGCAGCATCGCGCTGCGGTGGTGGGCGACCGTCCTGGCGATGCCGGTGATGGTGCCGCTCATCCTGGAGCGCGGCCTCGACCTGGCGCAGCTCGGGCTGATCATAGCCACGTACGCCGCGGTGACCGCCGTAGCCGAGGTCCCCACGGGGGGCCTCGCCGACACCTTCGGCCGGGTGCGCATCACGGTCGTCGCCGACGTGCTCGCGGTCGCCTCGCGGGTCCTCTTCGTGGCCGCCCCCGACCTGACCGGCTTCCTCGCGGCGGCGGCGCTCGGCGGCTTCGCGCGCGCCCTCGGCTCGGGCGCGCTGGAGGCCTGGTACGTCGACGCGCGCCGGCGGCACGCCCCCATGGGCGACCTGCAGGCGCCGCTGGCGCGCGCCGGCACCGTCACCGCCCTCGCCATCGGCTCCGGGTCGTTGATCGGCGGCTTCGTACCGCTCGCGGGCCCGTGGTTGGGCCTCGGCGCGGCGACGGGCGCCCCCGCCCTGGCGCTCGGCTTCGCGGCCTCCGCGGTGTTCGGCCTGGCCGCGCTCGGCGCGACGATCGGCCTGCGCGACGCCGACGCGGGACCGCTGGGTGGCCGCGCCGCGGCGCGGCCCGACCGGGTGTTCCGGGGGGCGTGGTCCGCCCTGCGCGCCGCCCCGATGCTCGCGGCCCTCGCCGCCGGCGACGGCCTCACGGGCGGCCTCGTGCTCGGCTACGAGATGCTGTTCCCGACCGAGCTGGCGGCGCGCTGGGGCGACGCCGTGACACCCGTGCTCGGCTTCGCCTTCGCCGGCGCCTTCGCGGCCAGCGCCGTCGGCCAGACCCTGGGCGGGCGCGCCCGCGGCGGCGCGGCGCGCACGGCGGCCCGCGGCTACGGCCTCGTCGCGCTCGCCACCGCCGGGCTGGTGCCGGTGGTGCCCGGCCCGTGGGGCGTCGCGGCGGCGATCGCGGCCTTCTGGGCCGCCTACGGCGCGCTCGGCTACACCGGGCCCGCGCTGGGCAAGACCTTCCACGACCGCGCGCCCTCGGAGCGGCGGGCCGTGCTGCTGTCGGTCCAGTCGCTGGCGTCGTACGTCGGCGGCGTGGTGGCCTCGCTGGCGCTGGGCGCGGTGGCGACGACGTGGGGCACGGACGCCGCGTGGGCGACCGTCGCGGTGGCGGCGACGGCCCTCACCGTGGCGCTGGCCCTCGCCGGAGCCGCTACGCGCCGCCGCGTGCGAGCGCCCGCAGCGCCGTAGCGACCGCCCGCCCGAACGCCGCGTGCCCCTCGGGCGACCAGTGGATGCCGTCGAGGTCGCTCGTCGCCACGTGCGCGCCCGCGTCGAGGAAGGCGACGTCGCGGGCGCGCGCCACCCGCGCGTACTGCGCCGCGAAGGCATGCGAGGTCGTTCGTGCGCCGCGCCATTGCTCCTCGAAGCCAGCGAAGGCGTCGGGGTCGCGCGCCTCCCAGTTCGCCACGTTCGCCAGCGGCGGCGGCGCGACGAGCAGCACGGCCGGCGCGCCGCCCCCCGGACCGGCGGCCGCGGCCCGCACCGCGTCCACGATCCGCCCCGCCCCCTCCGCGATCTCGTACGCGCTGGCGGCGAAGCGGGTCTTGAGGTCGTTGGTGCCGAGCAGCACCACCACGGCGTCGACCGGCGCGGCGCTCTCGAGCACCGGCCCCAGGTGGCGCAGGCCGCGCTTGTCGCCCAGCGGGTCCTCGAAGACCGTGGTGCGGCCGTTGAGCCCGGCCTCGACCACGTGCCAGTCCACGCCGAGCTCGGCCGCCAGCACCCCCGGCCAGCGCACGGCGCGCGGGTAGCGGTCGCCGCTGGCGGGGGCGTAGCCCCAGGTGTTCGAGTCGCCGAAGCACAGGACCGTCCGCTCGTTCGTGCCGCTCACCACCGCACCACCGCCTTGGGAAGCCAGGCCCCCACGACCCAGTTGGGGACGTCGACGACCTCGTGCACCTTGAGGTCCACGGCCACGGAGCAGAGCGCGTAGGCGGCGGCCGGGTCGAGGGCGGTGGTCGCGACCAGGCGGTCGATCATGGCGCTCACGGCGTCGCGGGCCGCCTGCATCAGGTCGTCGGCCACGCCGGTGGTGGCGAACGACCCACCGGGCGTCGCGCGGTCGCCCGGCGCGGCGCCGAAGGTCTCGAAGGCCGGCGCGCGGAGGGTCAGGTCGCGGCGCACGCGGAAGCGCAGCGCCACCTCCATCGCGGTCTCGATCGCGGTGCCGGCGACCTCGCCGTCGCCCTGAGCGGCGTGGGTGTCGCCCACCGAGAACAGCGCCCCCTCGACCGCCACCGGCAGGTAGAGCTTGGTGCCGGCCGTGAGGTGCTTGACGTCGAGGTTGCCGCCCCAGGCGCGCGGCGGCACGATCGAGTGCGGCCCCGGCTCGGGCGGCGCCACCCCGATCGTGCCCGGGAAGGGCGCGATCGGCACCTCGATGCCGTCGGCGAAGGTGGCCGTGGCGCGCCCCGGCGCCAGGTCCCAGCCCGTGAGCCAGGGGTCCGGGAAGGCGTCGGCCAGCAGCCCGAACCCCGGGATCAGCGCGGTCCAGCCCCAGCGCGTGGGCGCGAACTCGAGCACCTCGACCTCGAGCACGTCGCCGGGGCGAGCGCCGCGCACGAACACCGGCCCGGTCACCGGGTTGACGCGCGCGAAGTCGATCGCCGCGACGTCGGCGACCGTGGACGCGGGCGACAGCTGGCCGCCGGAGGCGTCCTGGACCTCGAACGCCACGGTGGCGCCCGGCTCGACCTCCAGGACCGGCGCGTGCGCGCGGTCCCAGTCGTGGTGGTGGTGCATCCCGTGCACGGTGTGGGCGTGGCGATCCAGCTTCATGGCGCGACCTCCGGTGGTGGCGCCAGCGTACCGGCCGCGGCGCGGACGCGCATCGACCCGCGGGCCGCGACGAGCACGGCGCGCGGACGAGCGAACACGAGCGGGCGACGAGGCCCATCGCAGCCCGAAGAACCGGGCCTACGCCAGACCTCGCTCAAGCGTCGTCGGGACCGAGCCCCCCGTGCGCGTCGGCGAGCGCCAGCGCCTCCTCGAGCGTCGCCATGAAGTTGGCGCAGCCGTGCCGGGTGACGACGATGGCGCCGCAAGCGTTGCCGAGCCGGGCGCTCTTGATCCAGCCCCAGCCCTGGGCGCGCCCGTAGATGAAGCCGGCGGCGAAGGCGTCGCCGGCGCCGAGCACGTTCATCACCTCGACCGGGAAGCCGGGCACCGTCCGCACCGTCCCGTCGCTCAGGTGCACCGTCGCGCCCGCGCGCCCGCGCTTGACCACCAGCGCCCCGGGTCCGCGCGCCAGGAGCGCCACGACGTTCGCCTCCAGGTCGCCGCGCACCGTGGGCGCGCTCACCTGTTGATGGGTGATGGCGAGGTCCTCGACGCGCGCGAGCATCGCGGCGTTGACCTCCTCCTGGGTGCCGAAGGCGACGTCGACGAGCGGCAGGAGCGAGCGCACTACGGCGCCGTAGGCGCGCGGGTCGTGCCACTGGTCGGCGCGGAAGTCGAGGTCGAGGTAGACGGTGCGCCCCGCCGCCCGCGCGCGCTCGCAGGCGACGAAGGTGGCGCTCCGACCCGGCTCCTTGGCGAGGCCGGTGCCCGACACCTCCAGCGCGGCGCTCGCCTCGACGGGCGCGGCGAGGACGTCGTCGATGGTGAGCTGCGCGTCGGCGGCGTTGTCGCGGTAGTAGACGAGCGGGAAACGGTCGGGCGGCTCGATGCCGAGCACCACCGCGCTGCTGCGCGCGCTCGCCTTGACGGGCACCCAGTCCACGGCGACCCCCTCGCGGCGCAGGAAGGCGAGGATGAAGTCGCCCACCTTGTCGGCGCCCACCGCCGTGAGCAGCGCGGTGCGCAGCCCGAGCCGCTGGGCGCCCACGGCGATGTTGAGCGGGCTGCCGCCGACGTACGCGGCGAACCCCTGGATGTCCTCGAACGCCGCGCCGACCTCCTGGGCGTAGAGGTCGATCGAGGAGCGCCCCATCGTGAGCAGGTCGTACGTCGACGCGCTCATGCCGCGCGTCCCGGCCGCTGCAGCGGCGGCACCCTGCCGCGCTCGGACCACCGCGCGGCCAGGAACCGCACCACCGCTTGCCCCACCGTCCTCCGGAGCGTGCTCATGCTGCCTCCTCTTGAACCCGCTCCAGCGTACCCGGCGCCGCACGCTCGACGCCCGCCCGACCCTCCGCGCCCGATCCACCGCCCCGCCCGCCGGGGGTCGTCCGTGCCGCTACGCCACCGGCGGCGTGCGCTCGAAGGTCGGCACCCGCAGCGCCGCCAGCACGGCCAGAGCCGCCAGCGCCGCCCCCGTGAGCCCGAAGGCGACCGCGAACCCCGACGTCGCCAGCAGCGCCCCCATCGCGACCGGCATGATCAGCTGCGCCGCGCGGTTGAGCGAGAGGCGCAGGCCGAGCGCGGCGCCGCGGCGCCGCGGGTCGACGTGGCTGGCCACCGTGACGATCGAGAGCGGCAGCCCGACGCCGGTGCCGAAGCCCGCCACCACGGCCAGCGCGGTGAAGGTGCCCCACGACCCGACCAGCCCGAGCGCCCCGATCCCCACGGCCACCGCCGCCATGGCGACGACGAGCGCCCGCGCGGGTCCGCCGAGCGCTCGCGCGAACCAGGGCATCGCCGGCCGCACCAGGACCGCGGCGAGCGAACCGACGCTGACGAGCGCCCCGATCGCCGTCGCCGAGTAGCCCAGGTCGGTGAGCAGGACCGGGAGGAAGGCCTGCCGCACGCTCACCGCCACGAACACGCCGGCGCTCGCCAGCACCGCGAGCTGCACCCCGACGTTCGCGAGGGTGGGGCCGGCCGCCTGCCGCCGCACCCGCTCGGCGTCGCCGAGGTCGACCTCGACCCCGGCGGCGTCGGCCGCGGCGCCCGACGCCGCTCCATCGCCCACGTCGGCCCGACGGAACGCGCGCCGCAGCCAGGCCGCGATCGCGACCGGCACGGCGGTCGCCAGGACCACCACCGCGAAAGCGGCGCGGAACCCGGCGAGGTCGACGACCACCCCCGCGAGCAGCGGGCCCACCAGGCGCCCGCCCGACAGGGTCGTGGTGAACCAACCGAAGTTCTGCGCGGTCGAACGCCCGTTCCGTACGTCCGCGACCAGCGACTGCGCGGCGAGCGTCGCGACCGCGAGATAGAAGCCCTTGATGCGCAGGCTCGGCAGGCCGAAGGCGACGCCGATCAGCGCCGGCACGAGGCCCGAGGCGAGGATCACGAGGACGATGTCGACCTGCGGGAAGATCGTGGTCAGCTTGTAGCAGGTGTAGGCCCCCGCCCCCATGAAGGCGCCGGTGCCGAGCGACAGCTGCCCGGCAT
>JARGGE010000439.1 GCA_029210865.1 Trueperaceae bacterium | reverse complement strand
GGGACGCCGCTGTCGGCCCGCGCGCTCGGCGCCGCCGCGCGGATGGCGCCGCTCGCGCAGGCGCTGGCGCCGGTCGCGAACGCGCTGCTGCCGCTCGCGCCGGTGCGCTGGCTCACCGAGAAGGCGATCGGCGTCGACCGCCGACGCACGCTGCCGGCGTACGCACCGCGACGCTTCGACCGCGCCTTCGCGCACCGCACCCCGGCGACGCTGCCCGCGGACGCGCCCACCGTGGCGCTCTTCGCGGACACCTGGTCGACCTTCCACGACCCCACGCCCGCCGAGGCAGCCGTGCGCGTGCTCGAGGCCGTCGGGGCGAAGGTCGAGCTCGTGCCCTACCGCTGCTGCGGGCGCCCGCTGATCTCGAAGGGGCTGCTGCGCGAGGCGCGGGCGCAGGCCAGCGCGAACGTGGTCGCGCTGACGCCCTACGTCGAGCGCGGGGTGCCGGTCCTCGGCCTCGAGCCCTCGTGCGTCAGCGCCTTCACCGACGACTACCGAAGCCTGGTGCCCGGCGCCGCCACCGAGGCGCTGGCCGCGCACGTCCGACCCCTCGAGACCTGGCTGGCGAAGCGCTGGACGAGCGGCGCCTTCGACCCGAAAGCGGTCTTCACGAGGGCCTCGGACCCGGTCTTGCTCCACGGCCATTGCCAGCAGAAGGCCGTGCTCGGCACGGCCGCGACCAAGGCCGTCCTCGAGTGGACGAGCGACGACGTGCGCGAGGTCGACGCCGGCTGCTGCGGCATGGCGGGGAGCTTCGGCTACACGCACCACGACCTGTCGATGACGATCGGCGAGCAGCGCCTCTTCCCCGCGGTGCGGGCCCACGCCGCCGAGGCCGGTGGCGACGTCGTGGCCTGCGGGTTCAGTTGCCGCCACCAGGTGGCGGACGGGACCGGCGTGCGCCCGCGCCACGTCGCGGAGACGCTGGCCGCGGCGCTGAAGCCCTAGCGGCGCACGCGGGTCACGCTTCGGGGGTCGCCTCGACGGCGTTCTGGGGCATCTCGACGCGGTCGGAGGCCACCTCCACGCGGTCGCGGCCAGCGCGCTTGGCGCGGTAGAGCGCCTCGTCCGCCGCACGCATCAGGTCGTCGAGGCCGACGCCGTGGTCGGGCGCCGCCGCGATGCCGACCGACAGCGTCGGCCGTAGCCCGCCCGGGAGCCGCCGCCACGCGGCCCGCAGCGCCTCAACGCGCGCCCGCGCGCCGGTCGTGCCGACGCCCGGCATGAGCACGGCGAACTCCTCGCCCCCGTAGCGGACCACGACGTCCGCACCCCGCACCCCGCCGCGCAGGTGGCCCGCGAGGTCGACCAGGACGGTGTCTCCGGTCAAATGGCCGTGCTCGTCGTTCACGGTCTTGAAGTGGTCGACAGCGATCAGCACCAGCGCCGTGGCGGTCTCGTAGCGCTCGGCCTGCTCCATCATCGGCGGCGCCACCTGGTCGAGGATCCGGCGGTTCTGGACCCCAGTCAGCGGGTCGCGCAGCGCGAGCGCCTGCAGCTCGTCGCGGAGCGCCTCGACCTCGGCGACGCGCTCGCTCAGCTCGTCACGGACGTCCTCGAGCGCGCGCATGGAGCGGTTGCGCTGCAGGGAGGCCAGGGCCGACAGCGTCGCGGCCGCCACGGTCGAGATCGTCCAGCCGACCGGCCCGGGGGGGGCCGCCGCCGAGCAGCCAGGACAGCGCGAGCGTCAACGCCCCGGACGCAACGACGGCCCACGCCACCGTCGCCCAGGTGCGGTCGAGCGCCCAGATCCAGGGACCGACCGGCGGGTCCCCTGCGCTCACGGCGTGGGGTCGCCCCTCACATCTGCCCCGGCGCGGCGATGCCGAGCAGCTCGAGCGCGCTGGCGAGCGCGTCGCGCACCCGCGCGACGAGCGCCACCCGCGCCTCGCGCAACCCCTCGGGGGCGCGCAGCACGGCGGTGTCGGGCTTGCCGTCCGGACCGCGGTGGTTGTAGTAGCCGTTCCACGCGGTCGCCAGGTCGAGCGCGTACTGTGCCACCACGTGCGGCGCGTCGTCGTGGGCGGCCGCCGCGATCACGGCGGGCATCCGCGCGACGGTCTGGGCGAGCTTCACCTCCAGCGACCCCAGCGGCGCGCCATCGCGCACCTCGCCGACCACGCCGGCCTCGGCCGCCGCGCGCAGGATGCTGCAGGCGCGCGCGTGCGCGTACTGCACGTACGGCGCGCTGTCGCCGGCGAGGTTGAGCGCCTGGTCCCAGCGGAAGTCGATGACCCGCTTGGCCTCGCTCTTGAGCATCGCGAAGCGAACCGCGCCCACGCCCACCGCGTCCGCGAGCGCGTCTGCGTCGGCGAGGTCGGGGCGCTTCTCGAGCACGACCGCGGCGGCGCGGCGCCGCGCCTCCTCGAGCACCGTGTCGATCGCGAGCGTCACGCCCTTGCGTCCGCTCATCGCCTGGCCCTCGAGGGTGACGACCTCGTAGGCGAGGTGGTGGGGCGCCGACTCGGCCGGGT
>JARGGE010000438.1 GCA_029210865.1 Trueperaceae bacterium | reverse complement strand
ACACCCCAGAGAGCGACAGCAGCTGGCCGAAGGTGTACAGCAGGTACCATGCGAGGGTGACGGCGAGCGCCAACCCGAACGCCACCGCGCGCGAGCGCGCGAAGGCGATCGAGAGCGGCACCGAGACGAGCAGCAGCACGACGTTCGAGACGGGCTCGGCGAGCTTGCGGTGCAGCAGCACCGCGGCTTTGCGGCGGTCGCCGGCCGAAGCCTGCGTGTCGGAGGCGTCGGCGCGCAGCCGCGAGATCGACCGTGGGTCCTCGAAGCCGCCGGCGCTGAAGCGCGCGACGAGCTCGGCCTCGTCCACCCCCGTCGAGACCACGAGCGGCGCGGCCGTCCCGGTGCCGCGGGCGTCGAGGCGCACGAGCGAGCGCAGCACCGCGGCAGCGTCCGCCGACGGGGCGTCGTCGAGCGCGCCGAGGTCGAAGCGCTGGGTCCGGTGGTCGGTCAGCACCAGGTCGAGGCCGTCGAAGCGCCCCGTCGCGGCGCGCACGAGCGTGTAGACGTCACCGTCCCAGCGCTCGATGCGCACGTCGGACAGGACGCCGGCCCGGTCGACGGACTCGAAGCGCAGCGTGAACCCCTCCACCGGCAGCCGCTGGGCGGCGAGGCGGAAGAGCCCGGTGCGCCCGCTGGTCAAGCGCCAGTAGACGTCGGCGACCACCGCGTTCGCGCGCGGGACCACCCACTCGTTGAAGGCCAGGGCGGTGGCGCCGGTGGCGACGCCCAGCAGGACGAAGACCGTCGCGACCCGCGCGATCGGCACCCCGCCTGCCTGCACCGCCGTGAGCTCGTGGTCGGTCGCCAGCCGGCCGAACGCCAACAGGACCGCCAGCACGAGGGCCACGGGCGCCGTCTGGACGAGCGCCTGGGGCAGCAGCGCCAGCAGCCAGAAGGCGAGGTCGCCGAAGGGCGTCCCGACGATCCACTGGAGCCGCGGCAGCGTCGCGCTCACCACCGCGAGGCCCGCGTACAGCACCAACCCGAACAGGAAGGGAGGGAGCGCTTCGCGCAGCAGGTAGCGGTCGATGCGGGTCACGGCGTCCTCCCGAACGCGCGCATCGTACCAAGGCGCTTCACGGGGCCGTCGCGCCGTTCGCGAGCCGCTCCGGGTCGAGGGGCCGCACCGGCAGCCGCACCGAGACGCTCGTCCGGCTCCCGTCGACCTCGTCGGTCCGGTAGCCCGCCTCGACCGTGCCGCAGCAGGTGACCCACGTCACGTCCAGGCCATGGCCCCGGAGCCACACGCCCTCGCCCGCGGCGATCGCCAGGAGGTCGACCGCCAGGTAGGGGCGCCAGGTCCACGCCGGCCCCGCCTCGATCGGCCACGCGCCGAACACGGTGACGTCGCGCCAGCCGCCGTCGACGAGGAGCCCGTAGGTGCCGCGGACGCCCACCTCGACGCCGGCGCCGGTCCAGGCGAGGCGCCCGCTGGCGAAAGCGTCGCGGCCCGACCGCGGGTCGAGCCGTCCCGCCCATTCCGTGCGCGCGGCGACCTCGAGGGAGCCTCCCGCCACCGGACCCACCGTCCGCCAGCGCACCCCCAACGCCTCCAGGCCGACCGGTCGACCGGCGGAGCCGCCGTCGGGGTCGCTCCAGACGTAGCGCAGCGCGACGTCCACCTCGTGCCGCCAGGCACCGGCCGCGTGCCTCCACGCCGCGCTCGCCTCGCTGCGTTGGAGCGGCACGACCCGGTCGACCCGGTCGTCGAAGGGCGAACCCCCCGCCACCCAGCGGGCGACGTGGCCGAGGCCGACGCGCAGTCCCCCGGCCGTCCAGCTGACCCCCGGGCGCACCTCGACCCAGTCCTGGCGCTCGCCGCCGGCTGGGTAGCGGGCCGCGCCGCCCCGCACCGCGAGCATCGGCGCCAACGGCCGCACCGTCGACCGGAGCGTCAGGCGCCCGTCCACACCGACCCGTGGGCCCACCACGTCGCCCGCGGCGAGCGTCTGCGCGGTGAGCGCGACGGCCGCGCCGACCTCGGCCGACCAGGCGAGCGCCGGCGTGGTGCCGTCGGCGGCCTGCGCGAGCCGCAGGCTCGCGTCGCGCACGGGGGCCTCCACCGCACCCGCCTCGAAGCGGTGGCGCGCCCGCACGCTCCAGCCCGCGCCCAGGTCGCGCGCGACGGTGAGGTCGCTGGACACGAGGTCGGTCGCGACCGTCCAGGCGAGGTCCGCGGGCCCCGCCTCGGCCCGCAGCGCCACCGCCGCGCGGGCGGGTGCGGTGGCGGTCGCCGAGCGCAGCGCGCCGCTGGCGTCGACGTCAGGGGCGACCGGCCGTTCGAGAAGGGTCAGCCGCCACGCCTCGGCGACGTCGGCGTCGGGCCCGATCGAGAGAGGCAGCGCGAGGGCCTCGAGCGTCGCCTCGTCGATCGTCGCGGGGTCGGCCAGCGCCCAGCGCACGCCGGCGACGACGACCACGCCGCCCGACAGGACCGCGCGCTGCGCCGACAGGTCGAAGCGCACCGCGGCGGCCTCGAGGCGTACGGGCGCCTCG
>JARGGE010000437.1 GCA_029210865.1 Trueperaceae bacterium | reverse complement strand
CAGCGCGCGGCCGAGCAGCCGCCGCTGGTTCGCCAGGAAGGCGGCGCCGAAGGCCGGTTCGACCGAGAACGAGACGACGGGCAAGCCGAGGCCAGCCGCCTGTTCCTGGGCGGTGCCGGTGGTGCCGAGCACCGCGTCGGCGCTCGCGAGGACGTCGCCGAAGCGGCCGACGAGCCAGCCGACCTCGACGCGCCCGCGGCGCCAGACCGGCGTCCCCTGCTCCTCGTGCGCCGACCACCCGGGGGGCACGACCGGGGGCGCGCCACGCGTCCAGGCGACCAGGGCGACCAGGTCGGCTCCGTCGTCGGCGAGACGCGCGAGGGCCGCGAGCATGCGCGCGACGGAGCGCTCGGCGTAGGCCCGCGAGCCGGGGAGCAGCGCCAGCGTGTTGCGCGCGCGCGACGCCGGCCACGGCGTGCCCTCGAGGCCGTCCATCATCGGGTTGCCGAGGAAGCGCGCCCGAGGCACGCCGTGGGCGCGGAGCCAGGCGGCGGTGGGCTCGTCGCGCGGGTACACCGCGTCGGCGCGCCCCAGCAGCAGGCGCTCGGGCGCGCGGATGCGCTCGGCGAACGTGCGGTTCCACGGCACGCGACCGCCGCCCTCGGCCAGGCGCACCGACACGAGCGGCTGCACGACGAAGCGCCTTGGGGCGCGCACCAGCAGGGACAGCGCCTGCGCGTAGACGTCGCCGACGATCAGCACCGCGTCGGCCCGCCCGGCGCGCAGGGCGCGCAGCTGCGCCCACGTGGTCGGGATCAGCCCGGCCCGGAGGTCGGCCCACAGGAGGCTCGGGTGGTGGAGCGTCAGGCCGTCGGCCGGCAGGCGCCGGCGTGGCCCGAGCACCGGCACGCCGAGCGGCTCGAAGGCCCGCCCTTCGCCGACCACCGGGAACGCCACGAAGCGCCAGTCGGCCAGCCGCGCCTGCAGCTCGCGCACCAGCGCGGCGGCGATGGCGTCCTCGCCGTGGCCGTTCGCCACCACCCACAGGGATCGCGGCGGGGCGACGACGGCAGCCGGCGGCGCCACCGGATCAGCTCGGTGCGACGGTGGGATCGGCGGTGGTGGCGATCAGGTAGAGCGGGTCGGCCCCTTCGGCGTGGTGGTCGACGATCTCGACCGGACCGAAGCCGCCGGCCGCGGTGAGGTACCCGCGCACGAGGCGCAGGTGGGCGTCGTCGTCGGAAGCGCGCCAGCACAGGACCGCCTTCGCCGCGTACATGCGGTTGCTGAAGACGACCAAGAAGGGCGCGCCGGGGCGAAGGCAGCGCCCGACCTCGCGCAGCAACTCGATCGGTCGGGTCAGGTACTGCACGCTGGCGGTGCACACGGCCGCCGCGAGCGAGGCGTCGCCGAAGGGCAGCGCCGGTCGCTCGTTGAGGTCGAGGAGGTGCACCTCGGCGAGCTGCTCGTTGCGATCGAGCGCGCCGCGATCGAGGCCCACCCCGACGGCGTCCGTGCAGCGCGGCGGGAGGTGCGAGCGGGCGCCCGCGAACAGGTCCAGCACGCGGCCTTCGGCCGGAAGACGGGCGTCGTACCAGGCGGTGACGACCGCGTCGGCGGCGGCGTCGAGATGCGAATCGGGGCGCGGGACGGCGTAGAACAGCTCGTCCGGCCCCTCGTCCTGGCGCCGGAAGAACTCGGGGGGGAGCGTCGTCATGCCCGCATCATCCCCTCCCCCGATGGCCGCGCCCAAGGTCGTACCTCACGATTCCGGACGCTCCTGGACGGCGTCGCGCCGATCTGCCTCGGCGTCGGCCGGCCGCTGCAGCGCCGGCCCCTCGGTCCAGCGCAGCTTCTGGCGCAGCACGGCGAAGGGGTCGTAGCCGGCCGGCACCAGGCGCACGACGTCCGGGCCGAGCGCGACGTCGAAGGCGTCGCCGCTGATCAGGTCGATCCGCTCCTGGCCGTCGAGCACGAGCGCCAGCTCGTCGGCCCGGCCCTCGATGGTCAGCCGCAGCCGCGCGTCGGCCCCGAGCACCAACGGCCGGTTCGCCAGCGCCTGCGGCGCGAGCGGCGTCACGAGGAGCGCGCGCAGCTCGTGCAACAGGATCGGTCCCCCGAGCGAGAGCGAGTAGGCGGTCGAGCCCACCGGGGTGCTGACGACCACGCCGTCGGCGTTGTACTCCGCGGCGAGCATCCCGTCGACGTCGAGCCGGACCCGCAGGAGCCGGGTCATGACGCCCTGCGAGACGGTGACGTCGTTGAAGGCCACCACCGGCGGCCCGCCGCGCACCGAGACCGCCAAGGTCGCCGCCGCGACCGCGCGCCACCCGCTCGGGTCGGCCCCCTCGGCGTAGGCGACCGTCTGCTCGACCCCGAACGCCGCCAGGAAGCCGAGCTTGCCGAGGTTCACGCCGAGGATCGGCCAGGGGCGCCCCATCAGACGCCGAGCGGTCGCCAGGATCGTCCCGTCGCCGCCCACGGCGACGACGAGGTCGGGCCCGGGCCGCAGCTCGCCGAGCGGCTGGACGCCCTCGAGGTCGAGCACGACCTGGACGCCGGCGGCGG
>JARGGE010000436.1 GCA_029210865.1 Trueperaceae bacterium | reverse complement strand
GTCGCGAGGGGGCGGACCAGGTGCTCATCGAGACGGGCCGGCGCATCGCGCGCGCGCTGCGGTTCGGCGACCTGTTGGCGCGCACGTCGCCCACCGGCTTCGTCGCGCTCGTCGGCGGGGTGGCGAGCGCCGACGAGGTCGCGCCGATCGTCGCGCGTCTCCACGCCTGCATCGCCGAGCCATGCCTCGTGGGCGACGAATCGGTGCGGGCGGCCGCCACGATCGGCGGCGTCGCCGATCTGGGCGCCTACCGGAGCGCCGACGACGTCCTGCGCGACGCCGCGATCGCCATCGACCACGCGCGCGGCGAGCGGAGCCCGTTCGCCTGGTTCGACCGCGCCATGCACGAGCGCGTACGGCTGCGGCAGCGGACCGAGGGGGAACTGCGCCACTCCATCGACCAGGGGGGCCTCGCGCTCGCGTACCAGCCGCTCGTCGACCTCCATCGGGGGACGCTGCACGGGTTCGAGGCGCTCGTGCGCTGGCCGCACCCGACGCGCGGGCCGCTGGCGCCGGCCGATCTCGGCGACGTCGTCGTGCACCTGAACGTCTCGGCGCGGCAGCTGGGCGATCCGGACCTGGCGGCGGTGGTGGCGCGGGCGCTGGCCGCCCACGCGGTCCGCCCCGACCGCATCCACCTCGAGGTCACGGAGAGCGTCGTCATGGACCGCACCGACGTCGCGGCGACGGCGCTGGCGCGGCTCGGCGACCTGGGGGTGGGGCTGGCGATCGAAGACTTCGGCACCGGTCACTCGTCGCTGGCCTACCTGCACGACCTGCCGGTCGACACGGTCAAGGTCGACCGCTCGTTCGTGTCCCGGATGGTCGAGGACGGCCGCAGCCGGTCGATCGTCACGCTGGTGGTGCGGCTCGCTGCGACGCTGGGCATGGAGGTCGTGGCCGAGGGGATCGAGACCGAGGACCAGGCCGTGGCACTGCGTGCGCTGGGCGTCCGGTACGGCCAGGGGTACGGCTTGGGGCGCCCGGCGCCGTTCGACGAGGCCGTCCGCTGGCGCTGGCCCGAGGGCTGGCGCCGGCCGTCAACTTCCTGACACCGGCGCGGGCCCCCATGCGGGAGCATCGTGGCAACCGAACCGAACGCCAGCGAGCGTGGGAGGAGCAAGGCCATGACGATCGCCCTGGATGCCGCGCACCCGTGGACCGCCACCGCGGACCCGTCCTTCACCACCCACATGGGCGAGGTGATCCCCGCCGTCACCTGTGCCGAGATGCGCGACGTCGAGGCGCGTTGGTTCGCCCACCGCGAGGCCGGCGCCGATCGCTTCGCGGCGCTCGCCGGTGAACGCCTCGCCACCGTGGTGGCGGGGTTCCAGACCGCGGGTCCGCTGCGCGTGACGGTCGCGGTCGGGGGTGGCTGGAACGGCGCCGCCGGGGCGCACGCGGCGCTGGCGCTCGCCGAGTCGGGGCACGCGGTCACGCTGGTGCCCGTGGCGCCGGCGCGCAGCGACGCCTGGCGGGCGGCGTCGCGGCGCCTGCCCCACGCGTTCGTGCGCATCGCCGCGCTCGCCGAGCTCGAAGCCGCGCTGAGCTCCGCGGACGTGGTCGTCGACGCCCTGATCGGATGCGGCGTGCGCGGGCGGGTCCGCCCGGCGATGGCCGAGGTCATCCGCTCCGTCAACCGCTTCTCGCGCCGCATCGTGTCCGCGGACGTGCCCGCGGGCCTCGACGGCGACTCCGGCGTCCCGTGGGGGCCGGCCGTGCGCCCGACCGTGACGGTCGCGTTCGGGCTGCCGAAGGTGGGCATGGCCGACGCGCGCGCCGACCTCAGCCGGTTGCTGCTCGCCGACGTCGGGCTCCCGGCGTCGGTGCTCGCGGCGTTCGGGCTCGAGCGGGTGGCGCCGTTCCGGCACGGCCCGATCGTCCCGCTGCGCTGCCGGAACGGCGACGGCGGACGCTGCCGCGACGCCGGCTTCGCCGTCCCGTCATGAGGCGCGGCGGACCCGCGCCTTCCGCTTGACGTCGTACATCTCGGTGTCGGCGTGGCGGACCAGGTCGGCGGCCGTGCGGCCGTCGCGCGGGTAGGCCGCCGAACCCACGCTCGACGCGATCGAGACGGCCCGCCCGCGCAGGACGAGCGGTTGGGCGATCGCATCGTGGAGCTTCGTCTCGAGGCGCGCCAAGGCCGCCGGCGAGGCCAGCTCGTCGACGACCACGGCGAACTCGTCGCCCCCGAGGCGCGCGACCGTGTCCTCGGCGCGCACGACGGCGCGCAGCCGGTGGGCGACCTCGACCAGCAGGTCGTCGCCCGCGTCGTGGCCGAGCTCGTCGTTCACCGCCTTGAAGCCGTCGAGGTCGACGAACACCACCCCGGCCTCGCGGCCGTGGCGGCGGGCGCCTGCGAGGGCTTGGTCGAGGCGCGCACGGAAGGTTCGGCGGTTGGGCAGCTGGGTCAACGGATCGAGCGAGGCGAGCCGCTCGAAGCGTTCGCGCTCCTGCCGGAGCACGTCCTCGAGGTCGCGGCGACCTCGAGGACGTGCTCCGGCAGGAGCGCGAAC
>JARGGE010000435.1 GCA_029210865.1 Trueperaceae bacterium | reverse complement strand
CATCCTCGGCCTGTTCGTCCTCACGCAGGCGCACACCGGCCGCAAGGGCATCGGGGCGAGCTTCGACGACGCCCCGGCGGCGATCGCCGCCTTCGAGGCGGGCGAGGTCAGCCTCAACAGCACGATCACGGTGGCGGGCGCGTCGACCTCGATCGGGCGGCTCAAGTACCGCTTCGCCAACGAGGACGAGGCGCTGCTCGCGGCCGAGCTCGGCGACATCGACATGCAGGACATGGTGACGGTGCAGCTCGACGGCCAGCTCGTCGAGACCACCCCGGGACGCGTGTACTTCGCCCGCCTGGTGCGCGAGACGCTCGGCGCCGACGGCGGCGAGGTCCCCGCCTCGATGATCCGCTACGACACCGCGTACGAGAAGGGCGCGCTGCGCGACCTGGTCGTCGACAGCTTCAAGCTGCTCGGCGTCGAGCGCACCGCCAAGCTCCTCGACGGCCTCAAGCAGGCCGGCTTCGAGCTCTCGACCACGTCGGGCATCACGATCGGCATCGACGACGTCGCCATCCCGCCCGCCAAGAAGGCGCTGCTCGCCCAGGCGCAGGAGAAGCTGGAGAAGATCCAGGAGTACGCCGAGATGGGCTTCGTCACCGAGATGGAGCGCTACCAGCAGGTGGTGCGGCTCTGGAACGACACCACCGAACAGGTCAAGCAGGCGGTCTTCGACAACTTCGAGAAGCACATGCCCTTCAACCCGCTCTTCGTCATGGCGCAGTCCGGCGCGCGTGGCAACCCGCAGCAGATCCGACAGCTCGCCGGGATGCGCGGGCTGATGGCGAAGCCGTCGGGCGACACGATCGAGCTGCCGATCCGCGCGAACTTCCGCGAGGGCCTCGACGTGCTCGAGTACTTCATCTCGACGCACGGCGCCCGCAAGGGCGGTGCCGACACGGCGCTGCGCACCGCGGACTCCGGTTACCTCACCCGTAAGCTGGTCGACGTCGCGCACGAGCTCGTGGTGCGCAAGGACGACTGCGGGACCGCGGAGTTCCTCGAGGCCGCGCTCTACACGCCCGAAGGACGTCCGCGCCCCAAGGCGCAGCTCGAGATGAGCCTGTACGGCCGCACCATGGCCCTCGACACCGAGGTGGGCGACCTGAGCTTCGCGGCCGGCGCCACCCTCATGCGCGAGGACGTCGAGGCCATCGCCGCCAACTTCCAGAAGCAGCCCGAGCTGCGGACGCTTCCGGTGCGCAGCCCGATCACGTGCCAGACGCGCGCCGGCGTGTGCCGTGCCTGCTACGGGCTCGACCTGTCGATGATGCGGCCGGTCTCGCTCGGCGAAGCGGTCGGCGTCATCGCCGCCGAGTCGATCGGCGAACCCGGCACGCAGCTCACCATGCGCACCTTCCACACGGGCGGCATCGCCACCGGTGGCGACATCACGCAGGGCCTTCCGCGCGTGATCGAGCTGGTCGAGGCGCGCAAGCCGAAGGTCAAGGCCGTCGTGGCCGACCTCGACGGCGTCGTCTCGATCGTCGAAGAGGACGACCGCTACCGGCTCTCCGTCACGTCGGAGGACGGCGAGTTCACGAAGGCCTACAAGATCGACAAGACGACGCGCATCCTGGTGCGCGAGGGCGACGTGGTCGAGGCCGGCCACCAGCTCACGCGTGGGGCCATCAACCCCCACGACCTGCTCGAGACGCGCGGCCCCGACGCCGTCCAGGCCTACCTGGTCGACGAGATCCAGCGCGTGTACCGCGGCCAGGGCGTGAGCGTGCACGACAAGCACATCGAGACGATCGTCAAGCAGATGCTCAAGTACGTCGAGATCCTCCAGCCCGGCGGCAGCAAGTACCTCGAGGGCCAGACCGTCGAGCGCTTCGACGTCGAGGAGGTCAACGACCGCCTCCTCGAAGAGGGCAAGGAGCCTGCCGCCTGGAAGCCGGTCCTGCTCGGCATCACCAAGGCGAGCCTCACGACCAAGTCGTGGCTCTCGGCGGCGAGCTTCCAGCACACCACCCACGTCCTCACGGAGGCGGCGGTGTCGGGCAAGATCGACGACCTCGTCGGCCTCAAGGAGAACGTCATCCTCGGCCGCCTGATCCCGGCCGGCACCGGCCTCGACGTCATCCGCTCCGTGCGGGTGGCCGACGAGCGCACGCTCGCGAAGCAGCAGGCAGCGGCGGCCCGTCCGGCCGCGGCCGCCAGCGGCGCGCCGGCGCGGCGCGAGACCCCGGCGGAGCCGCGTCCGGAGGCCTGACCCAGGGTCCGGACCGCCATCGCCGCGGTCGCCCGCACGAGCGCCCCCCGGTCTTCGGACCGGGGGGCGCTTCGTCGTGGGGGCGCCTCGGGTGCTACCCTCGCGGCGTGCAGCACGCGATGGGGCGGGACGAGGCGGCCTCGGCGGCGGCGGTCCTGGGGGTCGACCCAGGGCGCCACGTGGGACTCGCGTGGGTCGACCGCGACGGGGGCCTGCTGCGCGCCGAGGTCGTGAGCGTGGCGGACCTGGTCGCGCTCGCGGTTCCTACCGACCTCGCCGTGGCCCTCGGCGACGGGACGG
>JARGGE010000434.1 GCA_029210865.1 Trueperaceae bacterium | reverse complement strand
ACGATCCAGCAGCGCCGCTACGTGCGCAAGGTCGGCAGCCAGCTCGTCCCCACCTTCACCGGGTTCGCGACGAACGCGCTCCTGGAGCACCAGTTCCCGCACCTCGTCGACGAAGCCTTCACCGCCAAGATGGAGGACGACCTCGACGCGATCGCGCAGGGGACGAGCCAGCGGGTGCCGTACCTCGACGCGATCTACGCCGGCCCCCAGGGCATCGCGACGCTGGTGAAGTCCGGGCTCGCGGAGGTCGACGCGCGCGAGATCAGCACGATCGCCCATCCGAAGTGGGACCCGTTCGTCGTCCGGGTCGGGCGCTACGGCCCCTACGTCGAGGGCGAGGTCGACGGCGAGACCCTCAAAGCGAGCCTGCCCGACGAGGCGGTACCCGCCGACCTGGCGCGCGAGGACCTCGAGCGGGCGCTGCGCGAGCGGAACACCCCCGACGAGGCGCTGGCAACGCACCGCCCGAGCGGCGAGCCGATGCTCCTCAAGCGCGGCCCGTACGGCCCCTACCTGCAGCTCGGCGACGGCACCGGCGAGGAGCGACCGAAGCGCGTCTCGCTGCCGCCGGGCGTCGCGCCCGAGGACGTCGACGCGGCCATGGCGCAGGCGCTGCTCGACCTGCCCCGTGCCTTGGGGACGCACCCCGAGACGGGCGAGCCCATCGAGGCCCACATCGGCCGCTTCGGACCGTACGTGCGCCACCAGCGCGTGTTCGCGAGCCTGCCGAAGGGGATGGACGTGCTCGCGGTCGACCTGGCGACGGCGCTCGACCTCCTGGCCAAGAAGCGGGGGCGCGGCGCGCCGCGCAAGACCCTGGGCGACCACCCGGACGACGGCGAACCGGTGACGCTGCACGACGGCGCGTACGGTCCGTACGTCAAGCACGGCAAGACGAACGCCTCGCTGGCCGAGGGGCAGGACCCCGAAGCCCTGACGCTCGACGAGGCGGTCGCGCTCATCGCCACACGCGCCGCGAGCAAGGGGGGCGGCCGCGCCCGGAAGAGCCGCGCGACCAAGGGGAGCGCCGCCAAGAAGCGCCCCGCGAAGGCCGCCGCCAAGGGCGGCGCCAAGAGCGGCGCGAAGAAGAAGGGCGGGGCCGCCGCCCCCACGACCAAGGCGACGCCCGCCGACCTCGTCCCCTTCCTCGACCAGCTCGACCCCGGCGACCGCGACGTGGTCGCGGCGATCGACGGCATCGGGCGCCCGAAGGAGTCGCTCGTCTCGGTCACCGAGCGCCTCGGGCTGTCCGAGGAGGACGCCGGTGCCGCCCTCAAGCGCGCCCGCTTCAAGCTGCGCATGTCGTTCGGCAAGGCACGCAAGGCCGCGGAGTGACCGCCGCGTGACCGCCGCGTGACCGGCCCGGACGCCCGGCCCGACGCGGTCGGCGGGCCCGTGTCGGTGCCGGGGCTCGCGCGCGCCGCCGGCGAGCGCGGCGCGCCGATCCCGGGGCGCCCGTGGGCGACCGCGCGGCTGGAGCGGCCGGTGGCCTGGCGCCTCGAACGCGCCCGCTGGCTCCTGGCGCTCGACGCGCCGCTGATCGTCGACCTCCCCTTCGGCGACTTCCGCGTGCTCCAACGCGGCGACGCCCTCGAGCTGCCAGCGGGCCTCGACGTCCGCGTCCAGCCGGTGCGGGACGCCGTGACGGCGCTCTGGCACGACGATCCTGCGTGAGCCGGCACCCGCGCGCCGGCGCGCACCGGGCGTAGACTGCGGCGTGCGCCGCACCCAGGTCCGCGACGCCCTCGTCCTCCGCCGCAGCCCGCTGCCGAGCGGCGACGTGGTGGCGACGCTGCTCTCCCCCGACGGCATCTGGCGCGCCGTGGTCCGCAAGGGGCGCCTGCCCGGCGGCAACCTCGCGCGGCTGTCGCTGTTCCACGACGTGACCGTGCAGTACTGGCGGTGCGGCGACGACGACCTCGCGCTGGTCACCCAGGTGCGCCTCAACGGCGCGCTGTCCGGGCTCACGCGCCCCGAGGCCTACCCCTACGCGCACCTGCTCGCCGAGCTCGCCGCCGCCCTGACCGCCGACCACCCGGTCGGGGAGCGCTGGTACGCGCTCGTGGCCAGCGGCCTGCGCGGCCTCAACGTCCACGACGACCCCGAAGCCGTCGCGCTGGCCTACGCCTGGCGCCTGATCGCCACCGCGGGGCTCGCGCCGACCGTCGACGGCTGCGCGCGCTGCGGCGCGCCCCCCGACCGCCTCGCGGTGGCCGACGGGACCGCTCGCTGCGCCGAGCACGGCGACCCGCACGGCTCGGACGCGTACGTGGGCGAGGGCGGCATGCGCGACCTCGGGCGGCTCGTGAGCGGTTCGCTGGGCGACGCAGTCGCCGCGCCCCCCAGCGACCGCCCGCCGCAGTGGCGCCTGCTGCGCCGCTACGTCGAGTGGCACGTCGGGACGGTGCGGGCGCTCGAGGCGCTGCTGCGCCCCGGCGCCGAGGGCCGGGCCGTCGCGGCGCCGCGGCCGGTGCCCGGCACCCCCGCCGACCCCGCCCCCCCGGAGCCCACCCCGTGCTGACGCTCGT
>JARGGE010000433.1 GCA_029210865.1 Trueperaceae bacterium | reverse complement strand
TTCGGGGCTGGTGCAGATCGCGCTTTTGGCCTGCGCTCTCCCCTGCCCCGGCGACAGCGGCCCGCAAGAGGCTGCCCTTGGGGACGCCTTGCCCGAAGATGCGCCCCTCCGGCGCGGCGACCTGCTGCGGCTGCCGGTCGCCCACCACGACGGCCGCTACGTGGCCGCGCCGGCGACGCTCGACGCCCTCGAGCGCGAGGGGCGCGTCGCGCTGCGCTACCTGGACGCGAGCGACCCCGACGGGAACCCCAACGGCTCCGAGCGCGACGTCGCCGGGGTCGTCAACGAGGCCGGCAACGTCCTCGGGATGATGCCCCACCCCGAGCGCGCGGTCGAGCCGCTGCTCGGCGGGGTCGACGGCGTGCCCATCCTGCGCGCCTTCGCGCGCGCGGCAGGGGTGGCGGCGTGAGCGTCGGGGGCGAGCACGCCTGGCCGGACGCCGCACCGGACGCACGCCCCGTGGGCGCGCCGGTGGGCGCCGAGCACGCCGCGACCTTCGGTCTCGACGCCGCGGAGTTCGCGCAGGTCGAGGCGCACCTGGGACGCGCGCCGATGGCGCTCGAGACGGCGATGTTCGGCGCGCTCTGGAGCGAGCACTGCGGCTACAAGAACTCGCGGCCGCTCCTGCGCCGGCTCCCGACCGAGGGGCCGCAGGTGCTGCAGGGGCCCGGCGAGAACGCCGGGGTGGTCGACGTGGGCGAGGGCTGGGGGCTCGCCTTCAAGATGGAGTCGCACAACCACCCGAGCGCGGTCGAGCCGGTGCAGGGGGCCGCGACGGGGGTCGGCGGCATCCTGCGCGACATCTTCGCCATGGGCGCGCGGCCGATCGCGGTGCTCGACGCGCTGCGCTTCGGCGACCTGCGCGACGAGCGTACGCGCTACCTGCTGCACGGGGTGGTCGAGGGCATCGCCGGCTACGGCAACGCGATCGGCGTGCCCACCGTCGGCGGCGAGATCGCCTTCCACCCGAGCTACCAGGAGAACCCGCTCGTGAACGTCATGGCGCTCGGGCTGCTGCGCCACGAGGACCTGCAGTCGGGCACCGTGGGTGCCGTGGGCCGGGTGCTTCTCTACGTCGGCTCGAAGACCGGCCGCGACGGCCTGGGCGGCGCCGTCTTCGCCTCCGCCGACCTCTCGGCCGACTCCGACGCCGACCGCCCGGCGGTGCAGGTGGGCGACCCCTTCCTCGAGAAGCTGCTGCTCGAGGCCTGCCTCGAGGCGATCGCCGCCGGCCTGGTCGACGGCGTGCAGGACATGGGCGCCGCCGGGCTCACCTCGAGCGTCGCCGAGATGGCCCACCGCGCCGGGCTCGGCGTCGACCTCGACGTCGCGCGCGTGCCGCGGCGCGAGACCGGGATGACGCCGCTCGAGGTCATGCTCTCCGAGTCGCAGGAACGGATGGTGCTCACGGCCGCCCCGGGGCGCGAGCGCGATCTGATCGCCTTGCTCGAGCACTGGGAGCTCGACGCGGTCCCCATCGGGATCGTGCGCGACCACGGGCGCTTCCGGCTCTTCGAGGGCGATGTCCTGGTGGGCGACCTGCCCGTGGCGCCGATCAACGAGGCGCCGACCTACGTGCGCGAGGGCCGCGAGGACCCGGCGGTCGTCGCCGCGCGCACCCGCGCGCTCGACGACGTCGCGGTGCCGGGCGACCTGGCCGCGGTGCTCCTGGCGCTGCTCGCCGACCCGAGCGTCGCCTCGAAGCGCGCCGTGTTCGAGCGTTACGACCACCAGGTCATGACGAACACGGTCGTGGTGCCGGGCACCGGCGACGCCGCGGTGCTGCGGATCAAGGGGACCGACCGGGGCGTGGCCGCCACCGTCGACTGCAACGCCCGCTACGTCTACCTGGAGCCGCGCCGCGGGGCGGCGCTCGCGGTCGTCGAGGCGGCGCGCAACCTCGCCGCCGTGGGCGCGACGCCGCTCGGCGTCACCGACAACCTCAACTTCGGCAACCCCACCGTCCCCGAGGTCTACTTCCAGATGCGCGAGGCGGTCGAGGGTCTGCGCGAGGCCTGCCTGGCGCTGCGGACGCCGGTGACCGGCGGCAACGTCAGCCTCTACAACCAGTACCGGGCGCCCGACGGTTCGGTGCGCGCGGTGCTGCCAACGCCCACCGTGGGCATGGTCGGCGTCCTCCCCGACGTCCAGCGCCGCGCGACGATCGGCTTCGAGCACGACGGCGACGAGGTCTGGCTGCTGGGCGACGGCCGCCCGAGCCTCGGCGCCACCACCTATCTGGCGACCTGGCACGGCCTCGAGGCCGGCGCGCCCCCCGCGCTCGACCTCGCTGCCGTCGACCGGCTCGTGACGACGCTCGCGGCGCTCGTGCAGGACGGCCAGGCGACCACGGTCCACGACGTCGGCGACGGCGGCGTGGCGGTGGCGCTCGCCGAGATGGCGATCCTCGGTCACCGCGGCGTCGAGGCGACGCTGCCCGCCGAGCTCGCCGCGCGCCCCGACGTCGCGCTGTTCGGTGAGGCCGCCGACCTGGCGCTCCTGGCCGTCCCGCCCGAGCGGTCCGAGGCGCT
>JARGGE010000432.1 GCA_029210865.1 Trueperaceae bacterium | reverse complement strand
CGCTGCGTCAGCGGAACAGCCCGCGCAGCACCACGGCGACGTTGGCGGGGCGCTCGGCCAGCCTGCGGCTGAAGTAACCGTACCAATCGACCCCGAGCGGGACGTAGATGCGCACGGGGTGGCCCGCCGCCGCCAAGCGCCGCTGCAGGGCGGGCTTGACGCCGTAGAGCAGCTGCAGCTCGTAGCGCTCCTGGCCGAGGCCGGCGCCGCGCGCGAACGCGGTGGCCTCGGCGATGAGCCCTTCGTCGTGGGTCGCGACGTTCACCTTGGCACCGCCCCGCCACGCCGTCTCGCAGGCGCTCAGGAAGGCGCGGCGCACCTCGCTCATCGCCGTGAGCGCCACCTCGGCCGGCTCGTGGTACGCCCCCTTCACGATCCGCACCTCGGCCCCCGGCGGCGACGCCGCCAGCAGCGCCACCAGGTCGTCCGGGGTGCGGTGGAGGTAGGCCTGCAGCACCGTGGAGGCGCGGGGCGCGCCCGCCGCGCGCACGCCGGCGAGCAGGTCGAGGGTGGCGTCGACGAAGCGGTGGTCCTCCATGTCGAGGCAGAGGCGCCCGCCGCGCGCCTCGGCTGCTCGCGCCAGATCGCTGGCGAGCTCGAGCGCGAGCGCGGGGTCGATCCCGAGCCCCAGCTGCGTCGGTTTGACGCTGACCACCGCAGGGAGCCCAGCGTCGGCCAGGGTCGCGATGGTGGTGGCGACGCTCGCGGCCATCGCCCGCGCGGCCGCCTCGTCGCGCACGTACTCGCCGAGCACGTCGACGATCGTCGCGCGGCCCTCGTCGACCAGGGCGCGCAAGGCGGGGCGCGCCGCGGCCACCGTCTCGCCGGCCACGAAGCGGCCGACGCCGAAGCGCCAGCCGTACCGGCGCGCGACCCCCTCGACGCCCGGCAAGCCGGCGATCCCAAGGACCGTGCGGCGGTAGAGGTTCAGCATGGGGCGAGGTCCTGAGGGACGGCGAGCGCGAGGTGGGCCACACCCGATCGTACCGCTTCGGGGCGTGGAGTAAGACTTCGCACCGCGCCCCCTCGGCGCCGCTGCTAGCGTGCCTGACGTAGGCACTGCCCTCGGGGCGGGCCCTGGAGAGGGACGCGTGAAGGTCTATTTCGTCCGACATGGAGAGACCGACTACGACGTGGTCGCCTCGCGCGGCGTGCGCGGATGGGCGACGTCCTTCGCGCCGCTATCGCCGCTCGGACGCCTTCAGATCGACACCATCGCGCGCGACTACCGGCTCCAGGACGCCGAGGCGATCCTCTGCTCCTCGTACGCGCGCGCCCTGGAATCGGGGGCGCTGCTGTCGCGGGCACTCAACAAGCCGCTCTTCGTCGAGTACGACCTCCACGAGTGGCTGCCGCAGAAGGACCCGCTCGGCGACATCGACCCCGACCTGCTCCGACGCGCTCAGGACGGGCTCGAACGGCGTCCGGCCGACGCGCCGTGGGAGGCCGTCGACGAGGTGCGCGCGCGCGTGCTGGGCGTGCTCGAGCGCTACCGCGGACGCCACAGCGTGATCGTCGTGAGCCACGCCGTCGTGATCCAGTCCGTCACCGGGCTGCGGCGCGGCATCGACCACGCCGAGATCGTCCCGTTCGAGTTCCGCGGCGGTCCGGCCGAGCGCGTGGAGCGCGCGCCGGCGCTCGTCCCCGCCGGCCTCGATCGCGACGCCTGAGCCTCAGACCGGTTCCCACCGCAAGCGCAGGCCGTCCGAGGGCAGCAGCGTCGTGCCCACCGGATGCACCGCGTTCCCATCGACGGCGCTCCAGCGCGCCCGGGGGAGCGCCGCGCCGACGAACGAGCGCAACATCGTGCGCGCCAGGCCCTCGCCGATGCAGCGCCGCCCCCCGTGGCCGAAGGGGAGGTAGGCGAAGGGGTCGCGCGGCGCCGCCCACGGGCCCTCGCGCTCCGTCCAGCGCCGCGGTTCGGCGCGGGTGGGCTCCGCCCACAGGCGCTCGTCGCGGTGGAGGTGCCACACCGAGAGCCCGACCCGCGCCCCGGCAGGAAGCGGCGCGCCCTGCCAAGCGACCGGCCGGCGCACGCGGCGCAGGATCGCGGACGCCGGCGGGTAGAGCCGCAGCGCCTCGGCCACGAGCGCCTCGGTCCGTGGGCCCGGGCGCCCGACCGCGAGCAGCTCGTCGGCCACGGGCGCGCGCAGCTCAAGCCGGGCCAGCAGGAAGGCGGTCCAGGCGATGGCCGACGTGGTGGTGTCGAAGGCCGCCGAGAGCAGCCCGACGACCTGATCGCGCAGCTCCGGTTCGCTCCAGCGGGTCGCGGGGTCCTCGTCGCCTGCCAGGAGCCAGCCGAGCACGCCCGCGTCGTCGTCGATTCTGCCGGCGCGGCGGTCGCGGACCTCGGCGAGCACCGCCGCGTCGGCCCGCCGGCGGGCGGCCAGGAAGCGCGCCCAGGGGGTCGCGGGGACCGGGACGCGCACCTGCTGCGCGAGCATCGGGAGGTTCGCGAACGCCATCATCGCGGCCAGGTCGCCGGCGAGGTTGGGTCGGCGCCGGCGCGCGCCGGTGCCGACGAGCACGTCGAGCACCAC
>JARGGE010000431.1 GCA_029210865.1 Trueperaceae bacterium | reverse complement strand
CGAACCAAGGCCGGAGCCTTCGTCGACCAGGGACGGGGTGAGCGGCCCGGGGACGACGGGCTCGATCAGCGGTTCCACCTGGGCCGGCGTGCCGTCGAGCAGCGGTTCGACCGGGGCGAGCGTGCTATCGAGCAGCGGGCCGGCCGGGACGAGAGCGGCATCGGCCAACGGCGCGACGTGCCCCAGGGCGGAGTCGGCCGCCGGCGCGACCGGCGGGCAGCTCGAGGACCAGGTGGTCGCCCTCGACGGTCGCCGTCTCGCTGGTCAGGGCGTCGGTCCAGGCCTCGGCGCCCGCGTCCAGCGACGCGAGCGGGACGCGCAGCCGCCCGCCGCGGCGGTGGAGCGCGCAGACGACGGCCTCGCCGTCGAGCACGCGCGCGAAGGCGAAGGCGTCGCCCTCGGCCAGCAGGGTGCGGTAGCGACCGCGCGCCAGGGCGCGATGGCGTTGGCGCAGGTGCGCGAGCCGGCGCACGGTGGCGTGCACGCGGGCGTTCCACGCCGTCGGGTCCCAGGGCATGGGGCGCCGGTTGTCCGGGTCCTCGCCGCCCTCGAGCCCGACCTCGTCGCCGTAGTAGACGCTGGGCACGCCGACGTAGGCGAACAGCGCGTGCTGGGCGGCCAGGAAGGCGTCGACGTCGCCGCCCACGCGGGTCAGGAAGCGCGGGACGTCGTGCGACGACAGCAGGTTGTACTGCGACAGCGCCATCGGCCACGGGACCCGGGCGCGGACGCGGGCGAGGCGGCGGTCGAGCTCCGCCGCGTCGCAGCGCTCGGGGTCACCACGGAAGTCGATCCCCGCCCAGAAGGCGAGCATCGGCCGGAGGAAGCCGGCGTAGTTCATCGCGCCGTCCTCCTCGTCGCCCTGCAACCATGCCGTCGCGTCGAAGAAGTGCTCGCCGAGCACGTAGGCCTCGGGGCGCTCCTCGCGGATGGCCCGGCGCATTGCGGCGACGTGCTCGTGGTTGCGGCGCGCCCCCGGTCCCTCGCCGAGCATGTGGACGACGTCGAGGCGCCAGCCGTCGATCGACCAGGGCGGACGCAGCCAGCGCCGCAGGATCGCGTCGTCGCCCGCGTAGACCTTGGCGCGGACGCCCTCGCTGGCGAAATCGAGCACCGGCAGCGAGCGCACGCCGGCCCAGCCGACGTAGCTCTCGGGGTCGGCCGGGTCGCGGAAGACGTAGTGGTCGCGCGTCGGCGAGGTCGGTCCGGCGTGCGCGCCCGGCGGGTCGTGGCGGCGTTCGCGGTCGAACCACGCGTGGCGCTCGCTCGTGTGGTTGACCACCGCGTCGAGCACGACGCGCACCCCGTGCGCGCGGGCGTCGGCGAGGAGCTCGAGGAGCGCCGCGTCGCCGCCCAGGTGCGGGTCGACGCGGGCGTAATCGACCGTGTCGTAGCGGTGGCTGCTCGGGCTCGCGAAGACCGGGTTGAGGTAGAGCGCCGAGGCGCCGAGGTCGAGGACGTGCTCGAGCCCCTCGCGGACGCCCTGCAGGTCGCCCCCGAAGAACTCGCGCGCGCCGATCCGCGGCGTCGGCCGCTCGTGCCAGCCGCGGCGGACGATCGGCGCCCCGTCGACCGTCCAGGCGCCGTCGGGCGGGTCGTTGCCGGTGTCGCCGTTGCGGAAGCGGTCGGGGAAGACCTGGTAGAAGACCGCGTCCCAGACCCAGGCGGCCGGGACGTGGCCGGCGGCGTGGCGGAAGTGGACGGTGGGGTCGGGCTCGCCGGGGTGCAGCCCGTCGGCCGCGAGCCAGATCTGGCCGTCCTCGAAGACGAAGCGGAAGGCGTAGCGGGTGACGGGCTCGTGCTCGACGACGTCGACCTCGGCCTCGTACGTCGACCAGCCGCGGGCGTCGACGCCCCCCACCGCGCGCAGGGGCGTCAACCGCTCCTCGTGGTCGGGTTCGGTGCGCACGTGGGCGTGGCGCGGGCGTGGGCCGCGGGTGCGCACCCGCAGGCGCAGCCGCGCGCCGCGGTCCTCGAAGAACTCGGGGACCGCGGCGTGGTCGGCGTCGAAGCGGTCGGGGTCGGTGGCGGCGGGCACGCCCCAGCCTACGGGCCCGGGCCGCCCAGGGTCACGTCACTCCGCGGGCGGCACGGAGAGCGTCGCCACGACCGTGCGCACCTCGCCGTTGCGCCAGACCTCCAGGGCTACCTCGTCGCCGGCGCCCTTGCCGAAGACGATCCGCTGCAGGTCCTCGGCGCGCCCGAGGGTCACGCCGTCCGCGGCGAGCAGGACGTCGCCACCGGCCGGGAAGCTGCCGCCTTCGACCTGCGCGGTGAAGGTCGGTCCGCGGATGCCGGCCTCGTCGGCGGCGCTGCCGGGTTGCACGGCGGTGACCACCAGCCCGGTCTCGGGCAGCGCGAGCGCCTCGCGGACGGCTGCCGGGACGTCGCCGAGGGCGCCGACCGTGATCCCCAGGCGGGGGCGATCGGGATCGGCCGCGGCCGCGGCGATGCCGGAGAGGCCGCCGGCCTCCAGCGCCGGCAGCTGCTCGCGCACCAGCTCGACCGGGACCGCGAAGCCGATCCCGACGTTGCCGGCCTGGC
>JARGGE010000430.1 GCA_029210865.1 Trueperaceae bacterium | reverse complement strand
GGATCCACGAGGACGACGTGCGCCGCGCGGTCGAGCACGGCATCGCCAAGATCAACACCGACACCGACCTGCGGCTCGCCTTCACGGTCGCCGTGCGCGAGGTGCTCGCCGCCAAGCCCAAGGAGTTCGACCCGCGCAAGGTGTTGGGCCCCGCTCGCGACCTCATGCGCGAGGTCGTCGCCGAGCGCATGCGCGTCTTCGGCTCCGCCGGCCGCGCCTGAGCGACGGACTCCGCACGGCGAGCGGCCGGCCCTCCGGGGGCCGGCCGCTCGCCGTGGTGGTCCGAACCGTCGTCGGTCGCGCCGGCGGGCACGGAGCCGTCGGCGGCCCGGGGGTCAACCCGCGGCGTCGATCGCCGCCCGGTGGCGGCGCAGCACCGTGAAGGCCAACAGCGCGCCGGGAAGCAGCGTGAGGAACGATCCCGCCATCGCCGCCTGGACGCCGAAGGCCTCCTGCAGCGCACCGATGCCGATGTACAGCACGCCCGCCATCCCCCACGTGAAGCCCATCATCAACCCCGACGCGGCGCCCATCGCGTGCGGCGCGAGGTCCTGGGCGGCCACGATCATGAGCGGCAGGCCGCCGTTCACCAAGGCGCCCGCGATCGCGACCGCCACGAAGTAGCCGAACCCGCCGATCGGTACGACGAACAGCAAGCCCAAGGGCACCATCGCGAACAGCATGCTGCCCGTGATGAGCACTTGGAGCGGAACGCGCCGCTCGAGCGCGCCCGAGAGGATGCCGCCCACCCCGGCCGCGAAGCTGAAGGTGGTCAGCGTCCAGAAGACGACCGCCGCGTCGGGTGCGAAGCCGCGCGTCCCGACGAGCCACAGCGGCACCGCATTCGTGAAGGTCACGAACGAGATCGAGCGCAGGATGCCCGCGAGCGCGAGCAGCCCGACCGGACCCCGCAGGAGCGACAGGTCGACCAGCTTGGGCCGCTGGGCCCGCGGCGGTCGCGGTTGCGCCGGCATCCAGCGGTACAGCGCCAGCGCTCCGACGAGGCCGGGCAGCATCAGCCAGGGGCTGAGGTCCAGGCGTCCAGACATGGCGAGCGCTCCGATGACGAGCGGACCGACGGCGAGCCCCAAGGTGCCGCCGCTGCTGAAGACGCTCACCGCGAGCCCCTTGCGGGGTCCGCCGAGGCCGCGCGCGAGCCCGGTCGCCGCCGGGTGGAAAGCCGCCGAACCGAGGCCGCCGACGAACAGGAGCGCGAACAACCAGACGGGCGAGGGCGCGATCGCGATCAGGCTCAGGAGCATCGAGGAGGTGGCGACCCCGAGCGCGGCCATCAGGCGTCGGCCGTAGCGGTCGGCGATGCCGCCGAACAGCGGCTGGGTCACCGAGGAGCTGAACGAGAGGGTCGCGACGAGCACGGCGAGCACGGTCTCGGTGAGACCGAAGCGCACCTGCAGCGTCGGCAGGAGCGCGGCGAGCATGGACGAGAAGGCGTCGTTGGTGGCGTGGACGGCGACGAGGAGCCCGGACAAGCCGATCGCGCTGCCGGCGGTGACGCGCGCGGCGGGAACCATGCCCGCGAGTCTAACGCCGCCCCGGGACCGCCCTCAGCGCGCCGCACGACGCGGGGGGACCACCCGGTCGCTCACCCCTCGCCCGCCGGCGGCGCGTCGGCCACCTCCGAGCGGCGCCGCGGCTGCACCGCGAGCGTGCGCTGGTGGGCGTAGTGGACCGCGCCGGCCGGCATCCCCTTGACCTTCCAGACGTGCTTGCGCAGGGTGTGGTCGACCAGCACCCGGTCCTCGTCCCCCACCTCGGCGTGGCCGGCGGCGAGCTCCGCGGCGAAGCGCAGCGTCTCGGCGGGCAGCTCGCGGCCCCCGCTGCGGACGACGACGTGCGCACCAGTGACCCCCTGCGCGTGCAGCCAGACGTCCAGCGACCGCGCCACCCGGAAGGTGACCTCGTCGTTCTCGCGCGCGTTGCGGCCGATGACGACCTCGAAGCCGTGCGGCCCCATCACCCGCAACCCGGGGAGCCGCCGCGCCGCCTTGGCGCGCGGCGGGTCGAGCGTCTGCGCCAGCCGCTCGAGCGCCTCGTCATCGAGGGCGCGCAGACCCGCGCGACGCGCCGCCAGCTCGGCCGCTTCGCGCTCGACGGCGCCGCGCTGCTCGCGGGCGCGCACGGCGCGGGCGGCCCGCCGTCGCGCCCGGTCGTAGCGCTTCTCGGCGTTGGCGACCGCGCCCAGCGCCGGTTCGAGGGTGAGGAGCCACGGCTCGCCGTCGAAGCCTGGCAGCTCGACCGTGCTCGCCCCCCGCGGGACCGACCGGGCGTGGGCGAGCAGCACGTCGGCCTCGGCGCGCAGCCGCTGCGCCTCGGCGTCGGCCTCCTCCGCGCGCGCGGCGTCGTCGAGCCGCCGCTCGAGCAGGGTGGCGCGGGCGCCGAGCACCTTCTCGACGCGCGTGGTCCACGCCGCTCGCCGGCTCGTGCGCCGGGCGGCTTCCAGGTCGGGCGCGTCCCAGTTGACCCACGGGTCGTCCGCGCCATAGATCGCCTCCTCGGCAGCCACAACCCGCTCCGCCAGATCGCCG
>JARGGE010000042.1 GCA_029210865.1 Trueperaceae bacterium | reverse complement strand
CTGCTCGCGCAGGGGGGCCGTCGCATCGTGCGGGCGCGCGGGGCGCGCCGGGGTCGTGGACTCAGAAGTCCATGCCGCCCATGTCGCCGCCGGGCATGGCCGGGCCCTTGTCTTCCTTCTCGGGCTTGTCGGCGATGACGGCTTCGGTGGTCAGGAGCAGCGCGCCGATCGAGGCGGCGTTCTGGAGCGCCGTGCGCGTCACCTTGGCCGGGTCGACGATGCCCGCGGCGAACATGTCGTCGACGTAGGTGTCGGTGGCGGCGTCGTAGCCGTACTTGCCGTCGTTGCGGTTCTTGATCGCGTTCACGACGACCGAGCCTTCGGCGCCAGCGTTGGCGGCGATCTGGCGGGCGGGCTCCTCGAGCGCGCGGATCAGGATGCGCGCGCCGGTGCGCTCGTCGCCTTCGAGGCCGTCGGTGATGGCCTGCACGGCCGCGAGCGTGTGGATCAGGGTGACGCCCCCACCGGCGACGATGCCTTCCTCGACGGCCGAGCGGGCGGTCGAGAGCGCGTCCTCGAAGCGGTGCTTCTTCTCCTTGAGCTCGGTCTCGGTAGCCGCACCGACGCGGATGACCGCGACGCCGCCGGCCAACTTGGCCAGACGCTCCTGGAGCTTCTCGCGCGCGTAGTCGCTGTCGGTGTTCTCGACCTCGCTGCGGATGCTCTTGACCCGCGCTTCGATGACCGCGGCGTCGCCCTGGCCCTCGATGATCGTCGTCTCGTCCTTGCTGATGCGGACGCGCTTCGCGCGGCCGAGCTGCTCGAGGCGGACGTTCTCGAGCTTGTGGCCGAGCTCCTCGCTGATGACCTCGCCGCCGGTGACGGCCGCGATGTCCTTGAGCATCTCCTTGCGGCGGTCACCGAAGCCGGGCGCCTTGACCGCAGCGATGTTGAGCGTGCCGCGCAGCTTGTTGACGACGAGCGTCGCGAGGGCTTCGCCTTCGATGTCCTCGGCGATGATCAGGAGCGGCTTGCCCGTCTGGGCGACCTGCTCGAGCACGGGCAGCAGGTCCTTCAGCGCGCTGACCTTCTTCTCGTGGATCAGCAGGTAGGCATCCTCGAGGACCGCCTCCATCGCGTCGTTGTCGGTGATGAAGTAGGGCGAGATGTAACCCTTGTCGAACTGCATCCCCTCGACGACGTCGAGCTCGGTGTCGAAGCCCTTCGACTCTTCGACGGTGATGACGCCGTCGCGGCCGACCTTGTCCATCGCGTCGGAGATGACCTTGCCCACCTCGGGGTCGTTCGCAGAGATCGCGGCGACCTCGGCGACGGCCTTGCTGTCCTCGACCGGGCGCGACATGGAGGCGATCTCCTTGACGGCGGCCTCGACGGCCTTGTCGATACCGCGCTTGAGCGCGAGCGGGTTCGCGCCGGCCGCGACGTTGCGCAGGCCCTCGCGGACGATCGCCTGGCCGAGCACGGTGGCGGTGGTGGTGCCGTCGCCGGTGATGTCGTTCGTCTTGCTGGCGATCTCGATGAGCAGCTTGGCGCCGATGTTCTCGATGTTGTCGGAGAGCTCGATGTCCTTGGCGACGGTGACCCCGTCCTTGGTGATCGTCGGGCTACCGAACTTCTTCTCGAGGACCACGTTGCGGCCCTTGGGGCCGAGCGTGACCTTGACGGCATTCGCGACGGCGTTCACGCCGCGCTCGAGGGCGCGACGCGCCTCTTCTTTGAAGAACAGTTCCTTGGCCATGTGTCTCGTCCGTCCTTACTCGACGACCGCGTGGATGTCGCGTTCGCTGAGGATCATGAGGTCCTTGCCGTCCAGGTCGATCTCGGTGCCGCCGTACTTGGCGAAGACGACGGTGTCGCCGACCTTCACCTCGAGCGTGACGCGCGTGCCGTCGTCGAGCAGCTTGCCGCTGCCGACCGCGACGACCTTGCCGCGCTGGCTCTTCTCCTTGGCGCTGTCGGGCAGGACGATGCCGGACGCGGTGGTCTGCGGCTCCTCCACGACTTCGACGACGACCTTGTCACCGAGCGGTTTGAGCTTCATCGCTTCCTCCGTTGGGGTTGGGGTGACCCGGCGGTTCGACCGCTCGGGCGTACATGGATTGGCACTCGCCACGAGCGAGTGCCAACTGACGTCATGCTAGGCCGTCCACGGGCCGGATGTCAAGGAGGTTGAGCCGGTTCGACTCAGGTCTCTCGCGCGCCGACGAGCGTCCGCCTGGCGGCCACGACCGCCCGATGGCTTCAGCCGCGCCGGATCCCGAGGATCAGCCCGGGCACGAAGGCGCCGGCGAACGCGAGGTTGTAGGTCAGCACGTCGACGAGGGCACGCCAGCCCGACTCGAGCGAATCGACCTCGAGCAGCGGGTCGACCCGCGCTTCCACCTCGCCCCAGTTCACCGTGAGGAACCCCTGCCAGGCGAGGACCTGAACGACCACGAACAGCAGGCCGATCGCCACGGCCAGCAGCTTCCCCACCTTCTTCAGCGCGTACCCCGCGGCGAAGCCGGCGACCAGGCCGACGCCGAGTTGCGAGGCGAGCGGCCACCACGAAGCGAGATCGACGTCCACGCGCGCGAGCCTAGCACGGACCGCCGCGATGGGCTCCAGGACGTGCCCGGCGTCCCGCGAACCGACCGCTGCGGGGGCGCCGCGCGACCGCGAGGCAGGGGGGTAAGATGCCCGCGTGATCCAGGTCGCCACCGTCGTCGCCGAGGCCCTCGAGGCCGGTCGCGCGGTCGTGGCGCTCGAGTCGACCGTCCTCACCCACGGTCTGCCCCGTCCACGCAACCTCGAGCTCGGCCGCGCGCTGGAGCGAGTGGTGCGCGAGCACGGGGCGATCCCAGCGACGATCGGGGTGCTCGACGGCGCGCTGGTGGTCGGCATCGACGCCGCGCAGATGGAGCGCCTGGCCGCGGGCCCCGCCGCCAAGGCGTCGCCCTGGAACCTCGCCGCGCTCGTGGCCGCCGGCCGCGACGCCGGCACCACGGTCGCGACGACCCTGCACGCCGCAGCGGCGGCGGGCATCCGGGCCTTCGCCACCGGCGGCATCGGCGGCGTCCACCCCGAGCCCTTCGACGAGTCCGCCGACCTCGCGGCGCTGGCCCGGTACCCGGTGGTCACCGTGTGCGCCGGCGCCAAGAGCGTCCTGAACGTACCCGCAACCATCGAGCGGCTCGAGACCGCCGGCGTCCCGGTCCTCGGCTGGCGCAGCGACCGGTTGGCCGGCTTCCACGTCCCGCTCACCGACCTGCCGCTCGCGGCCAGGGTCGAGAGCGCCGCCGAGGTCGCCCGTGCCTTCGAGGCCCATCGCCGCTTGGGACTGCCCGGCGGCGTGCTCGTCAGCCACCCCGTGGACGACGGCCTCGACCCCACCGACCTCGCGCGCTGGCTCGAGCAGGCCCGCGCGGACGTGAAGGCACTGGGCGTGCGCGGCAAGGACCTCACGCCGGCCCTGCTCGCCGCCCTCGCCGAACGGTCGCGCGGCGCCACCGTCGACGTGAACGTCCGCCTGCTCGAAGCCAACGCGCGCCTGGCCGCCGACGTGGCCGTCGCGCTCACCGCACCGCACGCCGAGGGGACCCCATGAGCGACCTGCCTCCGACCGACGCCGCCACCGCCGCGACCGAGGCCGCCACCGAGGCTGCGAACGCCGCTCCCGGACGGCTGGGCGACCGCCTGAAGGCCGCGCGCGAGCGGGCCGGGCTGGAGCTCTCCGTCGTCGCCCAGCGCACCCACGTGCGCCGCGCGTACCTCGAGGCGCTCGAGGAGGGCCGCTACGGCGACCTGCCCGAGGACGTCTACGCGCGCAACTTCGTGCGCCTCCACGCACAGACGGTCGGCCTCGATCCCGCCCCGCTGCTCGATCTCTACGCGCACGAGCGCCAGGACGCGCTCGGCCGCTCCACGCTGGAACGGCGCCTCGACCACGACCGCCGCGACGCTGCTGCGCTCGGCCGCGGCGAGCGTCCGGCGCGCGCTCGCGCCGGCGGACGCGCCCGCCCCGGCGCGCTGCCGAGCTGGATCGGACCCGGGGTCGCCACCATCGCCCTGGTCGCCGTGGTCGTCGGCCTCGCAGCCTGGGGCTTCGACCGGCTCTTCGCCGCCCCTACGGCCGCGCCCACGGCAACGGGGCCGGCGTTGGCCGGCTCCGCGGCGGCGGACGATGCCGACGGCGCCGCACCCGGCAGCGACGCGCCGGCCTCCGCCGCCACGACCGACGGCGAGGCCGCGGCGCCGCTGAGCGGCCCCGGCGAGGGCGTCGATGCCATCGTGCGCGTCGACCTGGTCACCAACCCGCCGGGAGCGTCGCTGACGGTCGACGGCTTCGCCGTGCCCGGACGCACCCCGCTCACCGACGTCCCCTTCACCGCACGCGCCGCGCGCGTCGTGCGCGCCGAGCTCGAGGGTTACGCCCCCGCGGAGCGGGTCGTCGACCTGCTCGAGGACCAGGTCGTCGAGCTGGCGCTGACGCCGCTGGCGCCGGCGGCCGGCGAGGCCGCGGTCGCGAGCGACGGCGCGTTGACGCTGACGATCGTCGACGCCACCTGGCTCGAGGTCTACACGGGCGACGCCCGGAACGAGGGCGAGCGCCTCGTCTACACCACCGCGCAGCCGGGCGATCGCTACGACCTCGACGTCCCGGTCTACGTCTACGTGGGCAACGCGGCCGGCGTGCGGGTCACGCTGCGCGGCCAGGACCTCGGTGCCATGGGCGCCCCCGGGGCCGTGCTCGGGCGCCCGTTCGGACCCTGAGCCCATGGTCCTGCGCCTCGCCTCCGCGGCGCTCCGGCGTCGCCCGCTCCGCACCTTCCTGACCGCCCTCGGCATCGCCGTCGCGGTCGGCTCGACCGTCGTCTTCCTCTCGCTCGGCGAGGGGCTCCGGCAGGCCTTCCGAAGCGAGCTGGGCAGCATCGGCCCCGACCTGCAGATCTCGTACGGTGAGGCGGGCCTCACCTCGTTCAGCGTCGTCCCGGAGCTGGCCTTGTCGCTGCGCGACGAGCTGCTCGCCGAGGCCGACCGCTTCGGCATCGAGCGCATCACGCCGCTGCTCGTGTACCTCCGCAGCGGCCTCACCCCAACCAGCGCCGTGGTCTTCCAGGGGCTCCCGACCGACGTGGGCATCGGCGAGATCTACGTCGAGTTCGCGGTCTCCGAGGGGCGCGCGCTCACCCCGGAGGACGCGGGCGCCTTCGTCGCCGTCGTGGGCGAGCAGGCGGCGCTGCGCGCCGGCGTGGAGGTCGGTGGCGTGCTGCGGCTCAACCCACGCGCCTCGTTCGAGGTCGTCGGGCTGGCGAGCGCGGCGGCGGGGCTCCTCGACAACACCATGATCGTGCCCCTCGAGGCCCTGCAGCGGGCCATCGAGGTCGAGGACCGCGTGACCACCCTGCTCCTCGACCTGGTCGACCCGGAGGCGGCGACCGAGGTCGCCGCGGCGATCCAGGAGGCCTACCCCGACCTGGCGGTGCAGACGCGCGGCGACCTGCTCTCGGTCGTCGAGCGCGGTCTGGCGGTCTCCGACGTGGTGCGGCTGGGCATCAGCGCCATCGCGCTCATCGTCGGCGCCATCGCGGTGGCGAACACGATGCTCATGAGCGTCTTCGAACGCACGCGCGAGTTCGGCGTCGTGCGGGCCGTCGGCGCGCGGCCGCGCTTCCTGTTCTCGTTGGTCCTCGTCGAGGCGGTCGCGCTCTCGCTGGTCGGCGCCGCCTTCGGCGTCGTGCTCGGCTACGGCGGCGCCTGGGCCGTGAACCGGGTGGCGGACGACCTGATCGGCCTCGACGTCGCGGCCATCACGCCGCGCTTGGTCGCCTTCGCGGTCGCGGTGGCGATGGGCATGGGGCTCGTGGCCGGACTGCTGCCGGCGGCACGCGCCGCCCGCGTTCCGATCGCGGTCGCGCTCGCGCGCGAATGACGGACGCACCGCCCGACGGCGCGTGCACGGCCTAGAGTAGGCACATGCCGAGCGCCGCTCCGACCCCTCACGGCCCCGCGTCGCGCCCGACCGCGCCGCGCGCCGCCACCCGCTTCGCCCTCCTGATCGGCCTCGCGATCGCGCTGCTCGCAGGCGTGGCGCACGCCCGCTTCGAGTGGCGCGACGTGGTGCAGGACGTGACGATCGCCGCGAACGGCGACGTCACCGTCGTCGACGAACGCACCTTGTGGACCGACGAAAACTTCGGCGAGGCCTTCATCTGCATCGGCCACGCCTCCGGCGTGCGGGTCACCCTCCTCGAGGGCTCCGGCGCCGTCTCGAGCGGCTCGCCGGCGACCGCCTTCCAGCAGCCGTGCGCCGCTGGCACCGAGGTGGTCGTGCGCCAGGAGGTGCGTGGCCGTGAGCGCCGGGTCCGCTTCGTCTACCGGCTCGAGGGCACCGTCGACGCGTACCGCGACGTGGTGCAGTGGTACTGGAACCTGGTGCAGCTCGACCACCCGCCCATCGTCGGCTACCGGCTCACCGTGACCGCCCCCGGGCCGATGGCCGCGCCCTTCGACGCATACGTGCACCGCTACGCCAACCCCGAGGCACTGACCGTCGGGCTGAGCGACGACCGCCGCGTCCTGACCGTCGCCTTCGACCGCATCCCCTCCGGCGACGGGGTCGAGGTCCGCTACCTCATGGACCCGGCGCTCTTCACCGTCCGCGGCTCCCAGGACGCGTTCGAGCGGCTCTTGCGGGACGAGGCCCGCATCGCCGGCCTGCAGGAGCGCAAGCGCCTCTTCGCCGCGTTGCGCAGCCACGCGCTCTGGGGGCTGCTGCCGCTCGCCTGGCTGGCCTGGCTCGCGCGTGGCGTCTACGCCACCTGGAACCGGGTCGGGCGCGAGCCGCGCACCGACGGGATGAAGTACCCGTTCGAACCGCCGAGCGACGTGCCCCCCGCCGCGATCGTGCCGATGCTGTTCCAGACGACCTCGTCGAGCGCGATGGGGCCGGCCTGGTTCGCGACGATCATGGACCTCGCCCGGCGCGGGTTCGCGCGCTTCGAGGGCGAGGGGCGCGCGCTCGCGCTCGTGCTCGACCGCGGCAAGGACGCGAGCGGCCTCGAGTCCTTCGAGCGCCAGGTCCTCGACTACCTCGGTAGCGCGGCGGCCGTCCCACACCGCCGCGACCGCGACCCCGACCGCGTCGACCTCGCCGCGCTCGAGGCCTACGGCAAGAGCCACGCCCAGACCTTCCTCGCGCGCTGGACGCGGGTGGTGACCAAGTGGACCGAGGGCTACTTCGGCGGCCCGCTCACGACGCCCGAGAGCCGCAAGGCGGCCAACGCCTGGGGCCTCCGGGCGCTGCTCGGCGCCCTCGCCGTCGGCGCCCTCGCCTTCGTCACCCTCGGTCTCGCGCGCGGGCTCATGATCGGCGGCGGGATCGCCTCGCTCCTGCTCGCGGTCGTGTCGGCGACGGCGCTGCCCGCCTGGCGACCGGAGGTGGCCGCCGAGCGCGCCGGCTGGGTCGGCTTCAAGCGCACCCTGAGCGACTACACGCGGATGAAGGACGCCCCCGCCGACTTCTTCGGCCTGTGGGACCGCTACTACGTGTACGCCGCGGCCCTCGGCGTCGCCGAGCGCTACCTCAAGACGCTGCAGCGGGTCGCGCCGCAGCGCGGCCTCGACCAACAGGAGATGGCGCGCCAAGCGTCCTGGATGGGCGTCGCCAACGCGCGCGACCTCGGAGCGATGTCGCGGTCGATCTCCTCGCTCTCGAGCGCGCTCGCCAAGTCCGGCGCCTCGGCGTCGAGCGGCGGCTCCTCCTCCGGCGGCGGCGGCGGCGGGGGGGGCGGCGGCTCCTCCGGCGGCCGCTGACCACGGCGCCGGAAGGCGACCGCGACGGTCCGGCGTGCGCGGTATGCTCGCGGTCGTGCTTCGCGCCGAAGGCCTCACCAAGACGTACCGGCTCCCGGCCGGCGACGTCCATGCGCTCGAGGGCTTCGAGCACTGGTTCGAGCCCGGCGCGGTGACCGCGGTCGTCGGCCCCTCCGGTTCCGGCAAGAGCACGCTCTTGAACCTGCTCGCCGGCTTCGACGTGCCCTCCGAGGGCGGCGTGTGGCTCGACGACGAGCCCGTGCACACCGGCAACGAGGCGCGCCGCGCCGGGCTGCGGCTGCGCCGCTTCGGCTTCGTCTTCCAGTCGTTCAACCTCGTCACCGTGCTGACCGCGCGCGAGAACGTCGAGTTCCCGATGGGGCTCGCCGGGGTCCCCGCCCCCGAGCGTCGGCGCCGCGCCGACGCGCTCCTCGAGCGCTTCGGCCTGACCCCGCGCACCCACCACCTGCCGTTCCGCCTCTCCGGCGGCGAGCGGCAGCGGGTCGCCTTGGCCCGCGCCCTCGCGAACGACCCCGACGTGCTCTTCGCCGACGAGCCGACCGGCGCGCTCGACAGCGCGACGGGACGCGAGGTCGTCGCCGCGCTGGCCGACGTCGCCGCCGAAGGGCGCACGGTCCTCCTGGTCACGCACGACGAGGCGCTCGCGTCGATCGCCTCGGCGCGGCTGCGCCTGCGCGACGGACGGCTCGAGGCCATCGAACGCGCGACCCCGGCGCTGGTCCCGTGAGCGCGTCGCCGTCGCTCCACCGCGGCGCACCACCGCGTTGGCCGGGCGCCGTCGGCGCGCTCGCCGCCGCCGCCGCGGTGGCCGCCGGAGCCTTCGGCGCGCACGCGCTCGCCGACGTCCTGACCCCAGCGCGTCTGGCGACCTTCGAGACCGCCGTCCGCTACCAGCTGATCCATGCGGTCGGTTTGGTCGCCGTGCAAGCGGCGCTCGCGGCCGGCGCCGCACCGCCGCGGGCACTGGCGCGTGCGGCCGCCCTGCTCGCCGGCGGCACCGCCGTGTTCTCGGGCGCGCTCTACCTGCTCGTCGCGAGCGACGTCGGCGCCTGGGGCGCCGTCGCGCCGATCGGCGGCGTCGCCATGATCGCCGGCTGGACCGCGCTCGCCTGGGCCTTCCTCGGTCGCCCGGAGCGCTGAGCGCCGCACGGGATCAGGCCCCCGCGGTGTCCTCCGGGCCCCCCTCGTCCGTCGGCAGCCGCCCCGTCGCGACGAGGCGTCGGTACCAGTCGAACGAGCGCTCGGGCGTGCGGGTCAGGTCGCGCCGATCGACGTGCACCAGCCCGAAGGTCGGGCCGTACCCGTCGGCCCACTCGAAGTCGTCCCACAACGTCCACACGAAGTAGCCGCGCACGTCGACGCCCTCGGCGCGCGCACGGGCGACGCTGGCGACGTGGTCGCGGAGGTAGCGGACCCGCGGGCGGTCGTCCACGACCCCGTCGAGCCCCGGCGCCTCCTCGAACGCGGCGCCGTTCTCGGTGACGTAGATGGGCACCCCCGGCAGCGAGCGTGCGAGGCGATGGAGCTGCTCGCGCAGGGCGTCCGGGGCCACGGCCCACCCCATCGCCGTCGTCGCCACGTCCGGCCCCGCCCCCACCAGGCGCAGCCCGATCAAGCTCTTGGGGTCGGCGGCCACCCGGTGCCGGGTGTACAGGTTCAGGCCGATCCAGTCGAGCGGCGCGCGGAGCTCCTGCTCGTCGCCGTCGCGGACGACGGGCGCGAACAGGGCGGCGAGGTCCTCCGGATAGCGACCGCCGGACCAGGGGGCGAGCGCCTGGGCGTTCCAGGCCGCGTCGAGCAGGCGGGCGGCGGCCGCGTCCTCCGGGGCGTCGCTCGCCGGGTCGACGGGCTGCAGGTTCAGCACGGTGCCGAGCCGCGCCCGCACGCCGTCGCCGCGAAGGCGCGCCAACACGCGCGCGGTCGCGAGGTGCTGGTGGTGCGCGGCCGCCGCGAAGGCACCCACGTCCACCGTCCCGGGGGCGTGCACGCCCAGGAGGTGGCCGAGGACCGCGTGCACGTTCGGCTCGTTGCGCAGCGCCACGTGCCCGACCCGGTCGCCGAGCACGTCGAGCACGGCCGCGGCGTAGTCCGCGAAGCGGTCGACCGTGTCGCGCGCGGTCCAGCCGCCCCGCTGCTGCAGCGCTGCAGGCAGGTCCCAGTGGTACAGGCAGGGCCATGGCGCCACACCATGCTCGAGGAGGCGATCGACCAAGCGGTCGTAGACGTCGCGACCGGCCGGTGCGACGCGCCGGTCGCCGTCCGGGAACCAGCGCGACCACGCGATCGAGAACCGGTACGCGCGCACGCCCAGCCCGGCGATCAACGCGACGTCCTCGTCGAGCCTGGCGAGGTGGTCGATCGCCACGTCGCCGGTGGCGCCGTCGGCGACGGCCCCGCGGCGGCGCACGAAGGCGTCCCAAATGCTCGGCCTCTTGCCACCGGCGGTGGCGGCCCCCTCGATCTGGTACGCCGACGTCGACACGCCCCACACGAACTCGCTCGGGAACTCGACCACCGCCCCACCTCCCGGCCGCGCGCGCCGCGCGGCGTTGGCCCGCTGGACCCCAGAGTCTACCGCCGCCCACGCCGGCCTCCCGGGTAGGATGGCGCGGTGACGGCGCCCCCGCCCGGTCGAGTCGCGCTCGTGCTGACGGTCGCCGTGTTCGCCGTCAGCATCGCCTCCATCTTCGTGCGGCTCGCCGACGCTCCGGGCGTCGTGGTCGCCTGGTGGCGCATGGCGATCGCCGCCACCCTGCTCGCGCCGCTCACCCTCCGCGCGCTGCGCCGCACCCCGCTGGCGCGCCCGACCGTGGTCCCGACCGTGGCGGCCGGCGTCCTGCTGGGCGTGCACTTCGCCACTTGGATCACCTCGTTGAGCTACACCACGGTCGCCGCCTCCGTCGCGATCGTCTCGACGGCGCCGCTGTGGGTGGCGCTCCTCTCCTGGGCGTTCCTGCGGCAGACGCCGACCCTGACGGTCCTGCTCGGCGTCCTGCTGGCGGTCGCCGGCGGCGCCGTCATCGGCTTCGGCGACGCCCTCGGCGCCCCGAACCCGACCGCACCGGCCCCGCTCCTGGGCGACGCCCTCGCGCTCGTCGGCGCGGTCTCGGTGGCCGGCTACCTGCTCTTGGGCCGGGTCGCGCAGACCCGCGGCTTGACGCTCGACGCCTACGCGGGCGTCGCCTACGCGGTGGCAGCGCTCGTGCTGCTCCCGCTGCCCTGGCTCGCGGGCGCCTCGTACGTCGCCTACCCGGCCGCCACGTTCGCCTGGGTCGCGGCGCTGGCGCTGGTCCCGCAACTGATCGGCCACACCGGGCTCAACTACGCGATGCGCCACGGCGACCCGACGCGGGTGGCGACCGCGGCGCTGCTCGAGCCGGTCGGCGCCGGCCTGCTCGCGTTCCTGGTCTTCGCGGAGGTGCCGACGGCCGTGACGGTCGTCGGCGCGACGGTGCTGCTCGTCGGCGTCGTCCTGACGGTGCGGACCGGGCGACCGGGGCGGCGCTCGGACGCGGCGGTGGTTCGCCGCGACGCCCCCTGACGCGGCTCCGTCTGCTAGGATGCGGGGCGTGATGGAATCGTCGAACCCTGCATCGTCGGCGATCCACCCGAACCCCCACCAGCACCAGGCGTGAACGCCGTCGTCCCGCGGCCGGTCCTCACCGGCGCGCGACCGCGACGCGCCCTTCGAAGGGAGCCACGGCCTTGAAAGACAGTCCCAAGAGCTTCAAGAACGGCGACCAGGTCGTCCTGCCGCCGTACGGCGTCGGCATCGTCTCGGGCACGACCACCAAGACGGTCGCCGGCGCCGCGCTCGCGTACTACGAAGTGCAGTTCCCGAACGGGACCTCGAAGGCCTTCGTCCCCGTCCACGCCCCGCAGGAGGCCGGCCTGCGACCGGCCCTGACCGAGGAAGAGGTGCAGGCGGTCCTCGAACGCCTCGCCCACGGGCGCATCACGCTCCCGAAGCAGTGGGCGGCTCGGCACCGCAAGGTGACCGACATCCTCACGAGCGGCGACCCCTACCAGATCGCCACGCTGGCCAGCGAGCTTCGTCGCTGGGACCTCGAGCGCGGCCTGCCCGACCTCGACCGCCAGGCGTACCGCCGGGCCCTGCGGCTGCTCGCCGGCGAGATCAGCGCCGTCCTCGACATCAGCGCAGCCGAGGCCCGGCAGATGATGGACGCGGGCGACGAAGACGACCTGAACTGAACCCACGCGTCGGGTCGAGGGCCGCTGGGCGTCGCATCGCTCAGCGGCCTTCGCCGTGGTCCCGGAGCGGTGGCGAAGGGTCGACCGCGGGGTCGCGCTCCGCCAGGAAGCGCAGCGCGATCGCGTACGCGGCGTAGGCATCGAGCCCGGCTGGGGGCGGCCGCATCCCCTCGGGGACGAGGCGCCGCCAGCCGCGCGGCGGGTGCAGGCGCCAGTACAGCCGCCGCCCCCGTTCGCTCGTGGCGCGCTCGTCCACCAGGTGCACGCGCCGTCCGCCGGACTCGAGCCGCGCGCGCGCCTCGCGCGACCCCGTCCCGTCGCCGAGGGCCACGGCGAGGTCG
>JARGGE010000429.1 GCA_029210865.1 Trueperaceae bacterium | reverse complement strand
CTCGCCCCCACCATCGTCGCCAGCCCGCACGTGAAGGCCGCCCGCGTGCATATTGCTGTGCGTGAAGATCAGCCGCATCGCAACACTTCGCGCGCGAACGCTTCGGTCAGCCTCGCGCCGGCCGCCGGCGCGCTCGACGCCCGGCAGATACGCGCGCGGCGCGCCACCTCGTTCAGCCCGATCGCCCAGGCCGAGTGCCGGGCGCCGATCGCGATCGCCACGAGGGCGCCCACCCGCTCCGGATGCGTCACCGCCCACTCGAGCGCCTGCATGCCCCCCATGCTGCCGCCCACGACGGCGCGCAGGCGCTGCACGCCGAGGTGGTCGAGCAGCCGCCGCTGGACCTCGACCATGTCGCGCACCGTGAAGCGCGGGAAGGTCGGCCCGTAGGAACGCCCGGTCGTGGGGTCGATCGAGGTCGGGCCGGTGCTGCCGTAGCAGCCGCCCAGGACGTTGCTGCTGACGACGAAGTGCGACCGGACGTCGAGGGCGCGGCCGGCACCGATCAGCGGGTCCCACCAGCCGGGGACGTCGTGCGGGCCGTGGCGCCCCGCGGCGTGCGCCGACCCGGTCAGGGCGTGGCAGACCAGCACCGCGTTCGCGCCGCGGGCGTCGAGCTCCCCGTACGTCTCGAAGGACACCGCGACGTGGTCCAGCCGCCCGCCGAGCTCCAGGTGGAGCGGGTCGTTGGGCGAGGCCACGTCGACCACCTGCGGCCGCACGACCCCGACGCTGCCGTCGCGACCGTGCTCGCTGCGCGCCAGCAGCGCCGCGTGGTCGCCCCAGGTCTCGTGGACGAGCCGGCGCGCGCCGCTCACCGGACCGCCCTCCGGTCGGTCGCGCGCGCGCCGTTCACGGGGCACCCGTCGCCCCCGCCGCCGCGAGGGCGCGCTCGAGGTCGCGCTGCAGGTCGGCGGCCGCCTCGAGGCCGACGCTCAGCCGCACGAGCCCCTCGGTCACGCCCGCGGCGCGCCGTGCGGCGGCGTCGATCGAGGCGTGGGTGGTGGTCCACGGATGGATGGCGACGCTCTTCGCGTCGCCGAGGTTGGCGAGCTGCGAGACGAGCTCGAGCGCGTCGAGGAAGCGGTGCGCCCGTGCTTGATCGCCGAGATCGAGCGCCAGCACCGCCCCGAAGCCACCGTGCAGCACGCGGCGCGCCACCGCGTGGCTCGTATGGCTGGCCAGGCCCGGGTAGCGGACGGCGACGACGTCGGGGCGCGCCTCGAGCCAGCGGGCGAGCTCGAGCGCCGAGGCGCACGAGCGCGCCGTCCGCAATTCGAGCGTCTCGAGCCCCTGCAAGCCGAGGAACGCGGCGAAGGGCGAGAGCGTGGCGCCGAGCGTGAAGAGCCCGAGGTCGTGCGCGCGGGCCGCGAGCGCCAGCGGGCCGTGCCGATCGACGACGCTCCGGCCGCGGGCGTCGGGGGCGTGGAAGGCCGGGAAGCGCTCGCGGTCGAAGGCGAAGCGGCCGCCGTCGACGAGCACCCCGGCGATGAAGGCGCCGTGGCCGCCGATCCACTTGGTCGCCGAGTGGACGACCGCGTCGGCGCCCTGGTCGAGCGGTCGGCACAGCGCGCCGCCGCAGCCCCAGGTGTTGTCGACCAGGAGCGGCACCCCGGCCGCGTGGGCCACGGCGGCGAGCGCCGGCAGGTCGGGCACGGTCCCGCTCGGGTTCGCGATCGTCTCGACCCAGACGGCGACGACGTCCTCGTCGAGCGCGGCGGCAACGGCGTCGGGCTCGGGCGCGACGGTGGTGACGGCCACCCCCCAGGGCACCAACCACTTGCGGAAGAGCGCGAAGGTCCCGCCGAAGGCCTCTTGCGACAGCACCACGCGGGCACCGGGGCGCGCGAGCGCGAGCAGCGTCGCCGCGCCCGCCGCCTGACCCGAGGCGAAGGCGACGGCGCGCGCACCCCCCTCGAGCGCCGCGAGGCGCGCGGCGAAGGCGTCGACCGTCGGGTTGTGCATCCGTCCGTACTGGTTCCCGGGGTCGTCGCCGGCGAAGCGAGCGGCCGCCTCGGCCGCGGACGCGAAGACGTAGCTGGCCGTGGCGTGGATGGGCTGAGCGCGGCTGCCCGTCACCGGGTCGGGCGCGGTACCGGCGTGGACCGCGAGCGTGGCGAAGGCCGCTTCGGCGGCCGGGTCGATCTCGGTCATGCGCCCTCCGATTCCTTTCGGCGCGCGCGTCTCGCGCGGCGCCGGGAGCACGCTACCAGAGCCGCCGCGCCCGCGTGGGCCCGGCTGGTAGGATGCCGCGTGACCCGCGCCAAACCCGTCCCCATGCTCGATCTGACCGCGGAGACCCGCGAGGTGCGCGACGAACTCGACGCTGCGTGGGCGCGGGTGGTCGACAGCGGACGCTTCGTCCTGGGCCCCGACGTCGACGCCTTCGAGCACGAGGCCGCCGCGTACCTGGGGGTCGCCCACGCGGTGGCGCTCAACTCGGGCACGGATGCGCTGCTGCTGGCGTTGCGCGCCCATGACGTCGGGCCGGGCGACGAGGTGATCACCACCCCGTTCTCGTTCTTCGCGACGAGCGAGACGGTCCTCACCG
>JARGGE010000428.1 GCA_029210865.1 Trueperaceae bacterium | reverse complement strand
AAGATCGACCTGCACGTCGCGTTGTCCGAGCCACCCGTCGAGCGCAAGGACCTGCGCGGGGTCGACGTCTTCCTCGACTGGCGCGAGGCTACCCGCGACCCCGAGGTGCTCGGGCCGGCGCTCGCCGCGACCGCGAAGGCGGCCGGCTGGCACCTGAAGATGGTCACCAACCGCGGCGTCAAGGTCTGGCCCGAGGGCTTCGCCGAGACCTTCTGCACCGACCACTGGCGCTGCCGCTTCCACCCCGGCGACGGCGCCGCCACCGACTTCGACGCCGTGCTGCGGCTGCTGACCGCCGTCCACGGCGCCGGCTACGAGGTCATCAAGACCGAGCACCTGTACGACTTCGACGGCCTGCCGGGCTACTCGTTGGGCCAAGGCGAGTAGGCGTGCCCGAGCGCGGGCGGCTTCGTACGCGAATGCGCTCTAAGAGGCCTTAGGGGGCCAGCGGCGGGCGTAAGCTCCCTCGCATGGACCTGTCCCCCCGCGACAAGACGCTCACGCTCATCGGCATCATGCTCGCCGTCTTCTTGGGCGCGCTCGACCAGACGATCGTCGCCACCGCGCTCCCGAAGATCGTCGAGGACCTGCAGGGCGTCTCGCGGTACGCCTGGGTGGCGACCGCCTACCTGCTCGCGTCGACCGTGCTGGTGCCGATCTACGGCAAGCTCGCCGACATGTACGCGCGCAAGCGCATCGTGCTCTTCGCCATCACCACGTTCCTGCTGGGCTCGTTCCTGTGCGGCCTCGCCGGCGAGTTCGGGACGCTGCCGCTCCTCGGCGACGGTATGACCCAGCTGATCGTGTTCCGCGCCATCCAGGGGCTCGGCGGCGCAGGACTGTTCTCGCTCGCCTTCATCGTCATCGCCGACCTGTTCCCGCCGCGCGAGCGCGGCAAGTACCAGGGGCTGGTGGGGGCGACCTTCGGCTTCGCCAGCGTCCTTGGGCCCTGGATCGGCGGGCTCCTGACCGACTACGGCAGCGGCATCGTCCCCGGCATCGAGGGCTGGCGCTGGGTCTTCTACGTCAACGTCCCGTTCGGCGCGATCGCGCTGTGGTTCGTGGCGACGCGCATGCCGCCGCTGCGCCCGCGCGAGGCGGCGAAGCGGCTCGACGTCCTCTCCGCGCTGTTCCTGATCGGCGCGCTGGTGCCGCTGGTGCTCGGGCTGTCGTTCGACCGCGCGGTGTACCCGTGGGCGGGCCCGGTCACGCTCGTGACCTTCGCGATCGCGCTGGTCTTCGGCGTCGCCTTCGTGCTCCGCTCCTTGGCCTCGGCCAACCCGGTGCTCGAGGTGCGGCTCTTCGCCGACCGCGTCTTCAGCACCGCCAACGTCGCCGCCTTCCTGCTCGGCGCCGCCTTCTTGTCGACGGTCATCTTCCTGCCGCTGTTCATGGTGAACGTGGTGGGCGTGAGCGCGACGCGGGCGGGCGTCAGCCTGATCCCGCTGTCGATCGGAACGGTGCTCGGCTCGGTCTTCGGCGGCCAGATCGCTTCGCGGCTGGGGCGCTACAAGGGGCTGATGGTGTTCGGCTCGGTGGTGCTGCTCGTGGCCATGTTCCTGCTGTCGACCATGTCGGTGGACGTCCCGTACTGGCAGGTGACGCTCTACATGGTGATCGCCGGCCTCGGCGTCGGCCCGGGCCTGCCGCTCTACACGCTCGCGATCCAGAACGCGATCGACCCGCGCAAGGTGGGGCAGGCGACCAGCGCCGCGCAGTTCTTCCGGCAGATCGGCGGGGCGGTGGGGGCCGCGGTGATGGGGACGATCCTGGCGACCACGCTCGCGGGCGCCTTCGGCGCGCTCGGCGATTCGGCGGCCCTCGAGGGGCTCGAGGCCCCGGCGATCAGCGGCGGCGAGCTCGCCTCCACCGGCGGCGCCGACGTGGGGAGCGCGGTGCGCGCGGCCTTCGAGGCCCAGGCGGACGCGCTCGTGGCGGCGCTCGAGAGCCCCGACCCGCATGCCTTGGCGGCGGCGCTCCAGGCGAGCGCGGTGCCGAGCGAGGCGCGGGGCTTCATCCTCGGCGCCGCCGCGGGCGCCCGCGGCGACGCGGCGGTGACGGCGTCGCTCGCGGCGCAGCTGCGGGCGCAGCTCGCCTAGCAGGCGAGCGCGGTCGCGGCCGGCATCGCCGAGTCCATCCGGCAGGGCTTCGCCGACGCGGTCACCGCGATCTTCCGGGCCCTGACCTACGTGGTCGCGGCCGCGTTGGTGGTCTCGCTCTTCGTCCCGTCGCTCGAGCTGAAACGCACGAACGAGCGGGCCGCCGTCGCTTTGGAGTGACCTCGGCGGCGTGCCGTCGCTGTGGCATGAGGTCGACGGCGTGCCGTCGCTGTGGAGTGACCTCGAAGGCGCCTAGCGACGCGCGCGCGACCAGCCCAGGACGGCCACGCCGACGCCGATGAGCGCGAGCGGGAACGCCCAGCGCACGAGCGCGCCGGTGGGGTCGTTGGCGACCACCGTCAGCGCCGCGAAGACCAGCGCCGGCGCGAGCGCCCAGCGCCCGCCCCCCGCCTCGCGCGGCGCCAGGTAGACGGTCGTGAAGGTGGCGGTCAGGCCGAGCAGGAA
>JARGGE010000427.1 GCA_029210865.1 Trueperaceae bacterium | reverse complement strand
GCGCATGGCGCGCGCGCTTCTCGGGATCCATGGGGTAGCCGTTCGCCAGGTGGATGACGTCGTAGGTCTGGGGCCCATGGCGGACCTCCGTCGGCACGACGTCGAAGTCGAACGATCCGGTGGTGCCTCTCATAACGTTGGTGCGAGCAACGCCTGCTGAGGTGTGTAAGTTCGGAAAGCGGGAAAACCGCCAACGAGTCAGGTACGCGCGGACCCAAGCCCGATGCACTTCTCCACAACCTTCACGCGAGAGTCGTTCCTCCCGAGACCCTTTCGGGCACGATCGGTCTGAACTCACACTGTAGGGTTGTCTCGAAAGCCTCTCACGCTCCTTCGTTCCCGTATGCCCCGAACCTAGCACGACCCCCCGGGGGGTCGGCAAGTCGCCCGGTCACATGGCCGGGTACGATGCCCTGTGCTCCGGCGCCCACCCAAATCGAACCGCCCCGACCCGCGCGGCGACCGCGCGCGCGGCGACCGCCGGGCGGTCTGGCTCGCCTCGCCGGCGGCGCTCTGGTTGATCGTCTTCTTCCTGCTGCCGCTCGTCTTCGTGCTGATCGCGAGCTTCCTCACCCGCGGCGGCGGGGGCCTGCCGGTGTGGCCCCCCACGCTCGCGCACTACGAGCGCACCTTCACCGTGTTCGCGCCCGTCCTGTGGCGCACGCTCGGCTTCGCGCTGCTCACCACCGGGCTGTGCCTGGGGATCGGCTACCCGACGGCGGTCTTCATCGCCCGGCGCCGGCGCGCCAACGTGCGCATGCTCCTGCTGTTCCTGGTGCTGCTGCCCTTCTGGACCAACTTCCTGGTGCGCACGTACGCGCTCATCACGATCGTCCAGCGCGAGGGGCTCCTCAACGGTCTGCTGCTGCAGGTGGGCGCGATCGCCGAGCCGCTCCAGCTGCTGTTCACGCAGGGCGCGGTGGTGCTCGGCCTCGTGTACGGGTACCTGCCCTTCATGGTGCTGCCGATCTACGCCTCCGTCGAGCGCCTCGACCGCCGCTACGTCGAGGCGGCCCACGACCTGGGCGCCAACGACTGGCGCGCCTTCTGGCGGGTCGTGTGGCCGCTGACGCTGCCGGGCGTCGTCGCCGGTTCGATGCTCGTCTTCATCCCGGCGGTCGGCGCGTTCGTCACGCCCGACCTGATGGGGGGCACCCGCGGTCTGATGATCGGCAACCTGGTGCAGTCGCAGTTCAGCGGCCGCGGCAACGTGCCGCTCGGCTCGGCGGTGTCGATGGTGCTGCTCGTGGTGGTGTTCGTGGGCGTGCTCGTCTACACGCGCTTCGGGGAGCAGGAGCGGTGACGGCCGGGGCACCCGACGCGACGCGCGACGCCGCGCTGCGCCGCGACCTGGCGGCGCGCCGCGCCGGGCGCTGGCTCATGTGGGTCGTCCCGATCGGCGCGTTCGTCTTCCTGTGGGTGCCGATCGCCGTGCTGGTGGTGTTCTCGTTCAACGACGCGGCCTCGGTGTCGGTCTGGCGCGGCGCGACGCTGCGCTGGTACGAGAACCTCTTCGGCGCCCTCGGCGGCGGCGGGCGCTTCCAGACCGACCTGCTGCTGCAGGCGGTTCGCAACTCGCTGTTCGTCGCCACCGTCTCGACGCTCGTCGCGACGGTGCTCGGCACCATGTTCGCACTCGCGATCGCCCGCGGCCGCTTCCCGGGACGCAAGCTGCTCGACGCGCTTTTCTACCTGCCGGTCGTCATCCCCGACATCACCATGGGGGTCTCGCTGGCGGTCTTCTTCCGGATCGTGTTCGACCTGGTGCAGCAGTGGACGGGCGTCCGGTTGGTGTCGGGCTTCGGCACGATCGTCATCGCGCACGTCGCCTTCAACGTCGCCTACGTGGCGATCGTCGTGCGCGCGCGGCTCGCCACCATGGACGCGTCGCTCGAGGAGGCGGCGGCCGACCTTGGCGCCGACGACTGGCAGGCGTTCTGGCGCGTGACCTTCCCGATCCTGGCGCCGGGGGTGGTCGCCGCGGCGCTGCTGGCCTTCACGCTCTCGCTCGACGACTTCGTGATCACCTTCTTCACCGCCGGGGTGGGGACCACCACGCTGCCGATGTTCGTCTACGGGCTCCTCAAGCAGCGCGTGCCACCCGAGATCAACGCCGTGAGCACGCTCATGATCGTCGCCTCGCTAATGCTGGTGGGCGCCTCGCTGCTGCTGCAGCGCCGCCGGGCGGAGCGCTGAGGTGGCTCGCCCCGACGCGGTCCCGAACGTCGTCGTCATCCTGGCCGACGACACGGGCTACGGCGATCCGCCCAGCTTCGACCCGCGGTCCGCGACGCCGATGCCGCACCTGGACGACCTGGCCCGCGACGGCGTGCGGTTCACCGACGCCCACAGCACGAGCGCGCTGTGCACCCCCAGCCGGTACGGCCTCCTCACGGGGCGGTACCACTGGCGCACGCCCCGACCCCATCCGTTGGTCATGCCGTACGAGCCGCCGATCGTCGAGCCCGAGCGCGCGACGCTGCCCCGGCTCCTCGCCGACGCGGGCTACGGCACGGCCTGCGTGGGTAAGTGGCACCTGGGGTTCCGGTACCCGCGGCGCGGCGAGGACG
>JARGGE010000426.1 GCA_029210865.1 Trueperaceae bacterium | reverse complement strand
GGAAATCGTCGAGGTGACGCCGCGCGACCAGGTGACCTATGCACCGAACCACCCGATGTTCGGTGGCGACGAGGCCTCGCTGTTCGCGGCCGAGCTGCTCGACGCCTACCTGCGGTACGCCGCCAGCCTGGGCCTGCGCACCGAGGTGCTCGACAGCCACCCGACCGAGGTCGGCGGCCTGTCGAAGGTGGCCGTCGAGGTGACCGGCGACGGCGCGTACGGCAAGCTCAAGTACGAGTCCGGCGTGCACCGCGTGCAGCGCGTCCCCACCACCGAAGCGCAGGGGCGCATCCACACGAGCACCGTCACCGTGGCGGTGCTGCCGGTCGTCGACGCGGTCGACCTGGCGCTCGACCCCGCCGACCTGCGGATCGACGTCTACCGGTCGTCGGGGCCCGGCGGCCAGTCGGTCAACACGACCGACTCGGCGGTGCGCGTCACGTACCGCGCCGGCACGCCCGACGAGCTGGTCGTGACGTGCCAGGACGGCAAGTCGCAGATCAAGAACAAGGAGAAGGCGCTCGAGGTCCTGCGCGCACGACTGCTGGCGCGCGAGCGTGAGCGCGCCCAGAGCGAGGCGCGCGATGCCCGGCTGGTGCAGATCGGCACCGGCGAGCGCTCGGAGAAGATCCGCACGTACAACGTGCCGCAGTCGCGCGTCACCGACCACCGCATCGGCTTCACCACCCACGACCTCGCGGGCGTGCTGGCCGGCGGTTTTCACGAGCTGCACGCGGCGCTCGAGCGCGAGGACCAGGGCCGCCGCGCGGCGGCCGCGACCGAGGACGCCGCCGGCGCGACGCTCATGGACGGCGGGACGGGGGCGGTCCGTGGCGCGGCGTGAGTTCGTCGTCGCCGCGGCGATCCTCCTCGACCGGCAGGGCCGGGTCCTCTTGGTCGGCAACGACTGGCAGGGGTACGGCAAGGTGCGCTGGACGCTGCCCGGCGGGGTGGTCGAGCGGGGCGAATCGACGCTCGACGCGCTGGCCCGCGAGGTCCTCGAGGAGACCGGCCTGTCGATCACCTCGATCGGCGCCCTCGCCTACGCGGTGCACGTCGAGGACCAGCGCCGCAACGACCGCGCGATCAGCTTCGCGTTCGTGGCCGAGTACGACGGCCTGCTCAACCCGCGGGACCCGGACGGCTTCATCGTCGAGGCGCGCTTCGTCCCGGCCGAGGAGGTGCGCGCCATCGTGCCGCTCCCCCCGCTGCGCGACCCGCTGGTGGACTACCTGACCGACGGCGTCACCGGCCGCTTCTACAGCTACGCCGGCTGGGACGGCCGCGGACCGCGGCGCGTCGGCTGACGGGCCGCTCGCCGCAGCACCGCGCGATCACGAGCGCCGCCGGACCCCGCCGGCGGCCCCCAGTTCACCGCTGGCCGCGCCGGGGTCGCCGCCCGAGCGGGTACTCCTGATCGGGGCGCACCGCCCCCTCGCGCTCCCCGGCCACGAAGGGCTCGACGTGCAGCGTCGTCGTCAGCTCGGCGAGCTCGCCGTGGATCGCGTCCTCCACCTCGGCCACCACGTCGTGGGCAGCGCGGACGCTCAGGTCGGGGTCGACGAAGACGTCGACCTCGGCGTAGCGCGCGCGGCCGCTGCGGCGCGTGCGCAGCCGGTGGTACCCGAGCACCAACGGGTGCGCGTCCAGCGCGTCGAGGATCACCTGCTCCTCGCGCTCCGGCAGCCGCTCGTCGAGCAGCTTCGAGACGTTCGAGGTGAGCACCCGCACCCCCTCGCGCACCACGTTGGCCGCGACGACGATCGCGAGGAGCGGGTCGAGCACGCTCCAGCCGGTCGCGCCCACCAGCGCGACGCCGACGAGGACGCCGAGCGAGGTCCAGACGTCGGTGAGCACGTGGCGGCCGTTGGCGGCCAGAGCCGGGGAGCGCAGCTCGCGGCCGGCGCGCAGCAGGTAGGCGCCGAGCGCTCCGTTGACGGCGGTCGCCGCGACGGCCACCGCGAGGCCCAGGCCCAGCCGCTCGAGCGGCTGCGGCTCCGCGAGGCGCTGGGCCGCCGACACCAGGATGGCGCCGGCGGCCACCAGGATGAGCACCGCCTCGAAGACGCTCGAGAGGTACTCGGCCTTCTGGTGGCCGTAGGGGTGGTCGCGGTCGGGACCCTGCGCCGCCCAGCGCAGGGCGGCGATGAGCGTCGCCGCCGCGACGACGTTGACGATCGACTCTGCGGCGTCCGACAGCAGCGAGACCGAGCCGGTCGCCCACCAGGCGGCGCCCTTGAGCGCCAGCACGAACAGCGCCGCGACGAGGCTGAGGCGCGCGGCGCGGGCGCGCTGCCGCCCCTGCGCGCGGATCAGCCGCTGGGCGGTCTGGTCAGCCGCCGCTGCCGTCGCGCTCGTCGTCGTCCTCCACGTCCTCGTCCTCGGAGTCGTGCTCCGACGCCGCGCCCAGGGCCCCAGGGTCGTCGGCCAGCGCCGCGAGCGCCTCCTCGAGGTCGTCGCCCTCGTAGTCGGTGACGGTCTCGTCGATCAGCGCGAGGGCAGCCTCGGCGTCGGCCTCGGGCACCAGCACGACGCTGGCGCCAGCGCTCCCGACCCCCAGGTGGGCGAGGGCATCG
>JARGGE010000425.1 GCA_029210865.1 Trueperaceae bacterium | reverse complement strand
TCGACTCGGCGCGGCCGAGGCGTTCGGCCTCGACATCGACCCCGACACGGTGGCGGTGGCCCGCGCCAACGCCGCCACGAACCGCTCGCGGGCCCGCTTCGTCGCCGCGGGCTTCGGCGAGGTGCCGATGGTGCCGCCCGTCGACGTGCTGGTCGCCAACCTGTACGCCGAGCTGCACGCCGCCTTCCTCCCGGGCTACGCCGCCGCCACGGTGCCGGGCGCGACGCTGCTGCTCACGGGCATCCTCGAGTCCCGCGACGCGCTCGTGCGCGCGGCGCTCGCAGCCGCTGCGGACGTCTTCGACGAGGTCGCCTGGGAGCGCGACGACGCCTGGTGGCTCGTCGAGCTGCGCCGGAGGCCCTGAGGTGCGGCGCCATCGCGTCCACGTCGGCGACCTCGCTGCGGGCGAGCGCCGGCTGGTCGGGCCGGCGGCGCACCACCTCGCGCGCGTCCTGCGCGTGCAGCCGGGCGATCTGGTCGCGGCCTTCGACGGTCGCGGGCGCGAGGCGCGTGGCGAGGTGGTCGCGGCGCACGAGGACGCGGTCGTCCTCCGCCTCGAGGCGCCCGGTCCGGTCGCCACCGAGCCCGACCGCCCGGTGACGCTGGCGCCGGCGCTCCTGAAGGGCGACAAGCTCGCCGACGTCGTGCGCATGGCGACCGAGCTGGGGGTGGTGGCGCTGCGGCCGCTGCGGACGCGGCGTTGCGACGTGCCCGTCGCGTCGCCGGCCAAGCTCGCGCGCTGGCGCCGGATCGCCGAGGAGGCGGCGCGCCAGTGCGGTCGCGCGCGCGTGCCCGAGGTCGCCGAGGCGGTGGCGCTCGCGTCCTTCACGTGGACGGGCGCGCTGCTCGTCGCCGACCCGAACGCCCACGCCACGTTGCAAGACGCCCTGGCCGCCCTCTCCGAGCGCGACGCGCCGGTGACGGTGGTGACCGGGCCCGAGGGGGGCTTGGCCGAGGCGGAGGTCGCCGACCTGGTCGCCCGCGGCGCGGTGGCCGTGACGCTCGGTCGCCGGGTGCTGCGCGCCGAGACCGCCCCGGTCGCGGTCGCGGCCGCGCTCCTCGTGCCGGAGGCGACGTGAGGCGGTCCCGCGCGGCCCTCGCCGCGCTGCTGACTACCCTCTCGCTCGCCTCCTGCACCCCGCTCTACGTCCCCCCGGTGCCCAGTGGAACGCTGACGGCGCCGGCGTCCTGGCGGGTGGCCGGCGACGCGGAGTTCCAGGTCCTGGGCGCCGCCAGCGCGACCGGGCTGCGGGTGCGGCTGCGCTTCGCCGAGGTGCCCGCCCCCGCCTGGGTCGCGGTGCAGTGGTTCGGCCCGGCCGGGGGCGAGCGGGCCTCAGCCTCGACCTGGGTCACGCCCGACGACGTCGGGCGCTGGATCGCCTGGGACCTGCCGAGCGAGGTCGTGCTCGCCCCGGGGTCATGGCGCGCGGTCGTCTCGGTCGGGGAGCGCCTGCTGCGGCAGCTCGACGCCGTCGTGCCCGCCGCCCATGCCCCCTGAGCGCCCGCTCGTCCCCGTTCCTTCGACCCGCCCCACCGGTCGCCGCCTCGCCGAACACGTCGTCGCCCCCGCCGAACCGGCGGGGGCGACGAAGAGCATCGGATCGGCTGGCGCGCGGCTCCGAGCCGCGACCGGTCAGGCGGTGGCGTGCCGCCGCACCTTGCGGCGGCGGCGCTGCAGGCTGCGGAAACCGACGATGATCGGCGGCAGGACGAAGATCGACGAGTACGTGCCGACGCCGATCCCGACGAGCAGGGTGATCGAGAAGTCGCGGAGCACGCTCCCGCCGAAGAAGAGCAGCGCCAGGACCGGCAGCAGCGTGGTGCCGGACGTGACGAGCGTCCGCGCGATCGTCTGGCTGACCGACAGGTCGACCAGGTCGGCGTAGTTGCGATCGCGCACGCGCCCCAGGTTCTCGCGGATGCGGTCGGCGATGATGATCGAGTCGTTGAGCGAGTAGCCCACGACGAACAGGAGCGCCGCCAGGACCGGGATCCCGAACTCGGCGCGCGTGAGGTCGAGGAAGCCGAGCACCAGGCCGACGTCGTGGACCGCCGCGAGGACGACCGCGATCGCCACGGGCCAGTTGGGCCAGAAGCGCCAGGCCACGTAGACCAGGATCAGCCCGAGGGCGACGAGTACGGCCAGGACCGCTCCGCGTCGCAGGTCGGCGCCGACGGCCGGGCCGACGAAGTCCGATGAGAGCATCTCGGCATCGAGCGCGCCCGCCAGGAGGCGCGGGAAGGTCTCGGCCGCGGCGTTCTCCTCGGTCAGCCGCTCGGCCCGGCACCTGCGGTACCCCTCGGCGCGCAGGTCGTCGAGGAACGCGACCGCGGCCGCCTCGTCGGCGACGATCAGGCCCAGTCGCAGCGGCGCCAGCGCCGGGTCGCCGGTCAGCCAGTGATGCACCACGACCGAGGGCGATTTCGGGTCGCGCAGCGCCATCGGGTCGGCGTCGAACCGCGCCTGTGGCGCCAGCATCGCCGCCGCCGCGCCGACCGCCAGCGCCGCCAGCGCCAGCACCCGCCCGGCGCCGGGCGGCATCCCCGGCAGCGGCAGCCGCCCGCGCCCGCGCGCCAGCCGCG
>JARGGE010000424.1 GCA_029210865.1 Trueperaceae bacterium | reverse complement strand
CGAGGAGGTGGACACGAGCCTGCAGATGTCGCTCTACCACCTGGCCGCGCGGCAGCTGTGGCCGTGGGCCAAGAAGGTGCGGCTCACCTTCGACATGCTCCGGCACGACATCCGGATGACCACCGAGCGCGACGAGGAGCAGCTCGCCGCCGCCCGGGCCTACGTCGAGACGATGGGCCGCATGACCGAGGAGGCTCGCGAGTTCCCCGCGCGCCTCAACAGCAACTGCGTCTACTGCGACCACCGACAGGACTGCCCGACCTACGCCGCCGCCCTCCGCGGTGAGCGCACCGTCGTGTGCGAGGACCTCGAGGACCTGGAGCTGGTCGCCCAGGAGCGAGAGGAGGTCGCCCGGCTGGCCAAGGTGCTCTACGCCCGCAAGCGCGAGCTCGAGGGCGTGCTCAAGAGCCGCCTCGAGGACCAAGACGAGCTGGTGCTCGGCGGCGTCCGCTACCGCATGTTCAACGCGGCCTCGAAGGAGTACCCGCTCGAGCGCACGCTCTCGGCGCTGGCCTCCGCCACCGGAGAGAGCCCCGAGGCGCTCCTCGCCCAGGTCGGCTCCATCGACAAGAAGTCGCTCGACGCCCTGGTGAAGAAGCTCGCCAAGTCGATCGGCAAGGACCGGGTCACGCTGCTCAAGGCCGAGCTCGACGCCATCGCGGAGAAGCGCTTCTCGCAGCGCTTCTGGGCGAAGGAGGTCGCGTGATGGACCTCTGCTTCGTCGACGTCGAGACGACCGGGCTCGACCCCGTACGCCACGAGCTGATCGAGCTCGCGGCCGTGCGCGTCGACCGGCACACCCTCGAGCCCCTGGAGCACGTCAGCGTGAAGGTGCGCCCCGAGCGGCTCGCTGACGCCGACCCGAAGGCGCTCGAGGTCAACGGCTACAGCGACGACGACTGGCGCGACGCGGTCAGCCTCGGGGCGGGCATGCGCCGCGTCGCCCCGCTCCTCGAGGGCGCGCTGGTGGCCGGACACAACGTCGGCTTCGACTGGGCCTTCCTCGCCCGCGGCTTCCTGGTCGCCGGCATGCCCATCCCCGAGGTCGACTACCACCGCCTCGACACCGCGAGCCTGGCCTGGCCGCTCTTCGCCTCGGCGGAGACCGACTCGCTCTCGCTCGACGCCGTGTGCAGGGCGCTCGGCCTGCACCGCCCGAGCCCACACCGCGCCCTCGCCGACGCGATGGCCTCGCTCGAGGTCGCCCGCAAGCTGCGCGACCGGGCCCTCGTCGGCCGACGGGTCGCCAACCTCGTCGCTGACGAGCAACCCATCGTCGAGGCGCTCCTCGACCGCATCGAAGGCGGCCGCGACGAGTACGGCCCGTGGAAGGTCGACGACGGCCGCGACTACCGGGCCGAGGCGTTCGCCGAGGTCATCGACGGGCTGCACTACTGCGCGGCCGAGCTGGTCCGCCTGGGGCGGCCGCGTGTGCCCCGGATCCGACGACGTCGCGTCTACGTCTGCCACCCCTACCGCGACGCGCCCGAGGCGAACGTCGAGCGCGTGACGGCCCTGTGCCGCACGCTCACCGAGGACGGCTTCGCCCCGATCGCGCCCCAGCTCTACCTGCCGGCGTTCCTCGACGAAGCCACCCAGCGAGACGAGGCGCTGACCCTCTGCCTCGAGCTGCTCGACGCCTGCGATGAGCTGCGGGTGTACGGCGAGCGGATCAGCGAGGGCATGCGGCTCGAGATCGAACACGCCGAGGCGCGCGGCATCCCCGTGCGCTTCGCCCAGCCCGGAGGCGACCCATGAGCGGCGCCCGCTCCAGACGAAAGGGAGCCGCGTGGGAACGCGAGCTCGTGCACCGATTCCGCGAGGTCATGCCCGGCGCCGAGGTGAAGCGCGGCTTCCAGACCCGCTCCGGCGAGGAGGCGGCCGACGTCGAGTGCCCGGTGTTCTGGGTCGAGGCGAAGCGGGGCAAGAAGCCCAACATGCGGGCCGCGCTCCGCCAGGCCATCGAGGCGTCGCCCGACGGGCGCCTCCCCATCGCCGTGGTCCGCGACGACCGCGCGGCGCCCACCGTCACCCTCCTGCTCGATGACTTCCTCGATCTGGTCGGCGAATGGTGGGAGCTGCGCAGCCAATGAGCGGGAAGAAGAAGCAGCCCACCAGCCGCCCGAAGGGCCGCCCGCCGAAGGGCGCTCCACCTGCGCTGCCTGCCGAGGAGGTCGACCGCCTGCTCGTGTTCGGCGAGGTGGTGACGTGCGACGACGGCGAGTCGCAGACCGTCGTGTACCCGAGCTACCGCGAGCTGGCCGAGCGCTTCGAGGTCTCGACGACCCTCATCGCCAAGTACTCCAAGGAGCACAACTGCCTGCGCCGCCGGAAGCAGGCCAAGGCGCGCATCCAGGCCCAGGCCGACCAGAAGCTGGTGGAGCTGCGGGCCACCGCGGTCGCGCTCTCGAAGGACGACGAGCTGCGTATCATCGACGGCTTCCTCGCCGGGTTCGAGAAGGCGCTGGCCGAGGGGCGCGTGCGCTTCGACAACCCAGGCGACTTCAACACCATGGTGCGGCTCAAGGAGTTCGTGATGGGCGGCGCCGACTCCCGGCAGGAGATCCACGCCTCGCTCTCGCT
>JARGGE010000423.1 GCA_029210865.1 Trueperaceae bacterium | reverse complement strand
ACCGCGGCCTCCAGGGCGTCGTCGACGAGCGGAACCGCCGGATCCACGCCGGCCCGCGCCGCCCAGAGCGCGCTGCCGAGCGGGCCGATGCCGTCGATCTCCCGATGCGCCTGCGCCAGCGGGCGATCGCGCAGCAGCGCCCGGACCACGGCCGGATCGGCGCCGCGCGGGTCGAGCTTCGTGTACGGCGGGGGCGGGACGTACGCCAGCCCGGGGCGCACCTGGCGGTAGCGGTTGACGTCGGCGCCGACCTCGCGCCACGCCCCGAGCACGGTGCCCTCGGGGTCGACGAGGATCGCGTTGCCGTGGCGGCCGGTCAGTTCGAGCACGAGGTCGACGGCCGCGACCGGCACGAACCCTTCGGCGGCACCGAAGCGGAACGTCACGCGGCGGTCGAGGGCGGCCTGCTCGACGGCCACCAGCGGACCGACGGCGCGCGCCGCGAGCATCGCCTGGAACGGCGTCGCCGGCCCGCTGGGGGCGGGCGCCTCGGGACGCACGCCGAGGCGTGGGTGCGGCAGGCGCAGGTCGACCCAGACCGCATCGCGTGGCACCAGCGGCAGCACGAAGGTATCGCCGTCGGGGAAGCGCCAGGGCAGGCGCGCGATCGGTACGCGCGGGAGCAGCGGGCGCAGGGCGTCCGCGAGCCGCAAGCCCTCCACGGCTCAGCGCGCGCGGCCGGCGGGTCGACCGAGGGACCGCACCGCCCGCGGCGCCGGCCCGCACCCCATCAGTTGAGCACCCGGTCGTGGCCGCCGAGCAGGGCGCGCGCCCAGGCGACGTGGCGTTCGAGCGGGATGCGCCACTCGCTGCCCACCTCGGTGTGCTCGAGGGCGGCCGCCGCGTGCACGAGCACCCGCGCGGCGGCCTGCTCGCCGCGCTGGGCGTGCACGTCCGCGAGCATCTGGTGGGCGGCGACCCACGACGGATCGCCGGTCTGGCTCGCCGCCAGCGCCTGCTCGTACCACCGGACCGCTTCGTCGAGGTGGAAGTACTCGAAGGCGAGGCCGCCGAGCACCAGGCAGGCCGGCGCGGTGGCGCCGAGCTCCAGCGCCTGCTCGGCGTGCGCCTGGGCGACGTCGAAGTCGCCCACGCGCAGGCGCACGTCGGCGAGGTCGGCGAGCGCCTCGCCTCGGTGCGGGTACTGCGGGTCCGACACGACCGCCTCGAGCAGCGCCTCCGCCTCGTCGAACCGCTCCGACTCCAGGAGCGCGATCGCCGCCTCGTGCTGCGCGAAGGCGCGGTGGTCGGCCGGCGCCGCCTCGATCGCCTCGGAGAGCGCGGCGACGGCGGCGTCGTAGCGCTGCAGCGCGACCAGCGCCTGACCGGTCGCGTACGCGAGCGAGAACCCGGGGGCGGCCTCGTCGTCGAGCGCCCGCGCCTCGAGGAACAGCGCGAGCGCGTGGTTGGGGTTGCCGGCGTCGAGGTGCGCGCGCCCCTCGACGTAGCGCATCGTCGCGCGGTCGGCGTCGTCGAGCGCGCCCTCGTCGACGTCCGCGAGCGCGGCCAGGACCTCGCCCGCGCGCCCGAGCTCCAACAGGCAGCTCGCGTAGGCGAGCCGCTCCGGTTCGCGCTCCGACACCGGCGCCGCGGCCGCCGCGGCCGCGTAGGCGTCCGCCGCCTTCGCCCACTCCTCGAGTTCCTCGTTGGCCTGACCGACGAGCGACGCGTGCCGCCAGGCCAGGTAGGTCGGCAGCGTCGCCGGGTCGAGCGCCTCGAGCCGCCGCAGCGCGCCCTTGGCCGACCCGACCGTCAGCAACGCCGCCGCCACGTGGTACGCGGCGATGGGCGGCAGGCTCGTGGACGCCGTGCGCAGGCCGCGCTTGACGTCGGAGGCGGCGCCGCCGCGGTACGCCTCGAACTCCCAGTAGAGCGCCTGGTAGAGCGGGTCGTCGCCCAGGTTGGGGTCGGCGGCGATCGCCGCGCGGAGCGCCGGCACCCCGCCCTCGAGGCCGTCCGAGCCGTACAGGGCGTAGCAGGCCGCGAGGTGCAGCCAGTAGCGGCCCCCCGCGGCCCGCGAGCCGTGGCGCAACGCCGCGCCCTCGAGCAGCGCGAGCGCCGCCTCGTAGCGCCCTTCGGCGAGCGCCAGGTGCACGGGCTCCAACACGTCGGTCCCGGTGTGGCGCGTCCTCACGCCCGCACGCTATCACGCGTCCGTCGCGCGCCGGACGTCAATTCGGCAACGCCGCCGCGGCCGCTTCGGGGGCGACGATCTCGAAGGCGAAGCCCTCCGGCGCCGGCACCACGCGGACCGTCGCGCCGTCCGGCACCTCGCCGGCCAGGATCCGCTTGGCGAGCGGCGTCTCGAGCCGTTGCTGCACCGCGCGCTTGAGCGGCCGGGCGCCGAAGACCGGGTCGAAGCCGAGCCGCGCGAGCTGCGCGAGCGCCTCGTCGGGGACCTCCAGGCGCATGCGCCGGTCGGCGAGCCGCGCCCGGAGCCGATCGAGCTGCAGGTCGGCGATGCGCGCCACGTGCCCCTCGTCGAGGGCGTGGAAGACGATGACGTCGTCGACGCGGTTGAGGAACTCGGGGCGGAACTGCTGCTGCAGCAGCGCGAGCACGTCCGCGCGCACCGAATCGGCC
>JARGGE010000422.1 GCA_029210865.1 Trueperaceae bacterium | reverse complement strand
CGGGCGGGAGGCGCGCGCCTCCCGCCCGCGGTCGTGGCGGTACCCTTCGGCACCATGACCGCGCCCACCGACCCCACTCCCGCCCCGCCCAGCGACCCCGTCGCCCACCTGCTCGCCCACCGCTCGATCCGCCGCTACCGCCCCGACCCCGTCCCCGACGACGTGCTGCGGCGCGTGCTCGAGGCGGGCGTGCGCGCCTCGTCCTCCGGCAACATGCAGGCCTACTCGATCGTGGTCACCCGCGACCGCGCGCTGCGCGAGCGGCTCCACGCCCCGCACATGGGGCAGGACATGGTGCTCGAGGCACCGGTGCTGGTCACCTTCTGCAGCGACTTCCACCGGATGCGCCGGTGGCTGGCGCTCTCGGAGGCCGCCGACGGTTTCGACGACGTCTTCGCCTTCCTGGTCGGCGCGATCGACGCGGTGCTGGTGTCGCAGAACGTCGCGCTCGCGGCCGAGGCCGAGGGGCTGGGCATCTGCTACCTCGGCAGCACGCTGGCCAACTGCCACGAGATCGGGCGGATCCTCGAGCTCCCCCCGCACGTGGTGCCGGTGGCCGGGCTGGTGATGGGCACCGCGGCCGAGGACCCGCCGCGCCGCGACCGGCTGCCGCTCGACGGCCTGCTGCATTTCGAGACGTACCGCGACCCGAGCGACGACGAGGTCCGCGCGACCTACCGCGAGCGCGAGACCGCCGGCTGGGCGCGCTACATGGCCAACCCCGAGCTGCGCGCGCGCATCGAGGCGAGCGGCGTGCGCAACCTGGCGCAGGTCTACTCCGAGCTCAAGTACACCCGCGCCGACCACGCCACGTTCGCTGCGAACGTCGTCGGCTACCTGCGAGCGCAGGGGTTCGCGCTGCCGGAGTGAGGGCGCGCCCCCGGGGCAACGTGGCGTCGACAGCGCGCGGCCGCCACCCCGTTCAGACCGGTTCCACCTCCACCGTCCGCCCCGTCCGCGCCGACTCGTAGACCGCCAGCACCAGCGCCAGCGAGCGCAGCCCCTCGCGGCCGTCGACACGCGGCCGCCGGTGTTCGCGCACGGCGTCGACGAAGTCCTCGAGCTGCCGCTGGTGCCAGCGGTGGTCGCTCATCACGTGGGTGGAGGCGGCGAAGGCGGTGGCGGCGGCGACCTCGTGGCCGGGCACCGGCGAGCCGTCGCGCAGCGCCCACTCGTCGACCTCGTCGTCGAGCAGCACGATCGTGCCGTCGGTGCCGTGCAGCTCGATGCGGCGCGGGCTGCCCGGGTGGGTGGCGGTGGTCGCCTCGAGCACGCCGAGGCCGCCGTGAACGAACTCCAGGTGGGCCACCACCGTGTCCTCGACCTCGATGTCGCGGTGGAGCCGGTTGGCGGCGGCGGCGTGAACGCGGCGCACGTCGCCTTGGAACCACAACAGCAGGTCGACGTTGTGGATCGCCTGGTTGATCAGCGCGCCGCCCCCATCGAAGGCCCAGGTCCCACGCCAGGCGGTGTCGGCGTAGTACGCGGGGGGGCGGTGCCACTTGACCGCCATGCTCGAGAGCACCGGCGCACCCAGGGAGCCGCGCTCCACCGCGGCGTGCACCGCCTCGCAGTGCGGTTTGAAGCGCGACTGGTAGACCACGCCCAGCGTCACCCCGTGGCGCTCGCACGCCGCGACGATCGCCTCGGCGCGCGCCCGGTCGACCTCGATGGGCTTCTCGACCAGCACGTGCTTGCCGTGCTCGGCGGCGGCCACCGCGTAGTCGCGGCGGACGCCGCTCGGGGTGCACAGAACGACGGCGTCGACCTCGGGATCGGCCAGGAGCGCGGCCCGATCGGCGTGGTGGCGCGCGCCCTCCGCGACCGCGAGCTCGGCCGCGCCGCGGCCGCCGGCCACGGCGGTCAGGGTGGCGCGGTCGCTGTCGCGCAGGGCCGCCGCGTGGGTGCGTGCGATGTTGCCGGCGCCGACGATGCCGAAGCGCAGGGGGTTCACGACGGCCCGTCGGCCGCGGCCGCGGCGGCGTTCGCGTCGGCCAGCAGCGGCCGCAGGTAGGCGAGGCAGGCGCGCGCACCCGGGATCGAGCTGCGACCGACGATCAGATGCGGCTCGAGGCTGACGTAGCCGCGGTACCCGCCCGCCACCCAGGCCGCCACCTGGGCCGGGTAGTCGATCTCGCCCTCGCCCACCGGTACGAAGCGGACCGCGTCGCCGTCGCTCCGCGGGTCCTTGACGTGCACGTGCGTGACCAACCCGGCGACGGCCTCGACCCCCAGGAGCCGCTCGCGCGCGCCCGAAGCGAAGGCGTTCCCGGGGTCCCACAGCACGTCGAACGGGTCGCCCAGCTCGCGCACCAGCGAGGCGACCTCCTCGGCAAGCCGCACGTAGGTGGTGTGCTCGTTCTCGAGGCAGAAGCGCAGGTTGGGGTCGATGGCGACGAGCGCCTCGCCGGCGCGCCGGAGCCGCTCGACGATGGCGTCGCGGACGTCGGCGTAGGCGCCGCGGCCGAGGAAGGCGAAGCAGCGCAGCTTCTCGGTCCCCAGCAGCTGCGCGGCGGCGGCGGCCTTGGGGATGAGCGCGAGGTGGTCGGCGAAATCGCGCGAGGCGGCCTTGAAGGGGTCGGGGT
>JARGGE010000421.1 GCA_029210865.1 Trueperaceae bacterium | reverse complement strand
CGCGCGGGTCCTGGTCGAGGCGCGCGCGCACGCGTTCGAGCAGCGGCGCACGCCGCTGGCCGCGCTCGGGCTCGACCCCCGGGTGCGCGCCGAGGCGCTCGACCTCGCCAGCTTCCGGGCGCTCGCGCACGACCTCGCCGACGCCCTCCCGGACGCGCCGGTCGACCGCGCCGCGGCGGCCGACGACGACGGCGCGTGAGGCGACGCGCCGGAGGCCTCGCCGCGCGGGATCAAGCGCTATACTGCTCGCGCGAACCACGCCCTAGATCGGCGGGAACCCGGAGCGCTCGCTCCGGTAGGAGACGGATGCATGGCTGAGATCTTGGTGGTCGGAGACGCGACGGTCGACCAGATGTACTTCGTCGACGCGCTTCCCGAACTCGGTGGCGAGGCGACGGCCTTGCGGGCGGTCCTCGAGCCCGGCGGGGCCGGTGGGACCATCGCGGCGGCGCTGGGCCGGCTCGGCCATCGCGTCGCCATCGCGACCCGGGTCGGCACGGGCCCGTTCTCCGACCTCGCCCTGAAGCACGTCCGCGGGGCGGGCGTCGACCTGTCCTTGGTGCAGTCCGACCCCCTTTTGCAGACGAGCAGCGTCACCATCCTCATCACCCCCGACGGCCAGCGCACGATGATCAGCGCCGCCGGCGCGTCGCGCTACCTCGACGCCGAACGCTTGCGCGCCGAGCACGTCGTCGATCGCGACGCGCTCGTCGTCAGCGCCTACAGCCTCGTCGGGGGTCCGCAGCGCGCGTACGCGCTGCAGGCGCTCGAGCACGCGAAGCAGGCGGGCGTCCGCACCTTCGTCGACATGGGCACCGGAGCGGTGAACGCCCTGCAGGACCGCCTCATGCCGCTCCTCGACGGCGTCGAGGTCGTGCTGATGAACGAGAAGGAGCTCTTCGCCCTCACCGGCCACACGTCGATCTCGGACGCGCTGAGCGGCCTGCAGGCGCAGGGCATCGATCGCGTCGTCGTCAAGGTCGGCGAGATGGGGTCGATCGTGGTGACGCCCGAACGCTCGGAGCTGGTCGAAGCGCTCGAGATCGACGGGGTGGTCGACACCACCGGCGCGGGCGACGTGTACACCGCCGCGTTCGTCGGCGCGCTCCTCGACGACCACGACCTGCTCGGTGCCGCCTGGATCGGCAACGTCGCCGGCGCCCTCACCGCAACCGAGATCGGCGCCCAGCGCCGCGTGGTCGACCGCGCCGCGCTCGCCCTGCACGAGCACGCGGTCCCCGTCCACTCCGTGCCGTGATCGACGCGCGTCGCCCCGGGGCGGCGCCCCGCCGCGCCTCGCTCCTCGCCCGGCTCATCACGACGCTCGTCGCCGTGCTCGTCGCGATCGGCGTCGTCGCCGCCCAGGGTGCTTGCGGCGTCGGTGACGGTGGCAGCGGTGTCGGGGCCGACGACCCCGTCGTCGCCGACGACCCGCGCTTCGACGTGGCGTGGCGCCTCGTGGCCGAGCGCTACTGGGACCTCTCCAGGGTCCCGGTCGACTGGGACGAGGCAGGCGCGCGCTACGGCGCGTGGCCGCGCACCGACGACGGTGCCGTCGACCGCGCGCTCGAGGCCCTGTACGCCGAGCTTGGCGACGACCACAGCCGGTACGTCCCCGCGGACGAGGTCGCCGCGGTCCGCGAGGAGCTCGGCGACCTGCCCTGCGTCGGGGTGTTCGGCCTGAGCACCGGCGCGGCGCAGCCGCTCCCGACCGCGTGGGCGTTCGCCCAAGCGGGCGGGGCCTTCCGCGCGGCTCGATCCGACGACGCGCCCGCCGAGCTGCGCTGGTCCGGCCCGGTCGGTTACGGCGTCTACCCGGACGGCGTCGGCTACGTCCGCGTGGCGGACCTGGTGCGGTCCGGCACGGCCGAGGGCCTGCGCACGGCCGTGCGCACGCTCGACGGCGAAGGGGCGCGGGCGCTCGTCCTCGACCTGCGCAGCAACCCCGGCGGCCGTCTGGTGACGATGATGCAGGCAGCGGGCGTGTTCACGCGCGGCTTCCTGTGGCGCGCGCTCACCCGCTGGTCCTTCCCGCTCCCGTACCCGGCCATCGGCACCCCCGCGACCGACCTGCCGCTCGCGGTCCTGGTCGACGGCGACGTCCATTCCGCGGCGGAGGGCCTCGCCGGCGCCCTCCAGGCGAACGGCCGCGCGCTGGTGGTGGGCGCGACCACGGCCGGCAACGTCGAGGCGGTGCTGCCCTTCTGCTTGCGCGACGGCGCGCAGGCCTGGCTGGCCACCGGCGTGCTCGCGCCCCTGCTCGGTCCGACGTGGGAAGGCCGCGGCGTCGGACCCGACCTGCCGACCGCGGCGGATCGCGCCGTCGAGGCCGCCCGCGCGGCGCTGACCCGGCCGTGACCGCCGGGGACCTACCGGCCCGCGTCGGTCCGACCGCGTGGGGGGTCCCCCTCGCCACCCGCACGCTGCCGCCATGGGACGCGACGAACGCCTACGTCGTCGGGAGCGGCGGCGCGGGCTGGCTCGTCGACCCCGGGGCGGGCGACGTGGCCGCGCTCGAGGCGCTCGCCACGCTCGTCGCCGCCGCCGGCGTCCGCACGCTCAAGGGGGTCCTCGTCACCCACACTCACCCG
>JARGGE010000420.1 GCA_029210865.1 Trueperaceae bacterium | reverse complement strand
GATCGACGGGGGCGGGACGCCCTTCGGCACCTTCGACGTCGGCGCGCGCACCGTGGTGCCGGCGCTCCGGGCGCTGGGCGTCGGGGCGCTGCCGCTGGTGGTCGCGACGCACCCCGACCTCGACCACGTCGAGGGGCTGCTCGCCGTGCTCCGCGCCTTCTCGGTCGGCGCCCTGATGGTCGGGCACCCCGCCCCCGACGTCCCCGCCTACCGCGCCCTCGCCGAGGTCGCCGCGGCCCGCGGCGTGCCGCTCCTCGAGGCGCGCCGTGGGGCGCGCTACCGGGTGGGGGGCGCGGTGCTCGACGTGGTGCACCCCGAGGGGCGCCCACGCGGCGAGGCGAACGCGGACTCGGTGGGGCTGGTGCTGCGGTGGGGCAACGCCCCGTGGGCGCTGCTGCTCGGCGACGCCCCCGCCGCGGTCGAGGCCACGCTCCCGGTCCCGCCCACCCCGGTCCTCTTGGCGCCGCACCACGGCTCCGCGTCGAGCAGCTCCGGCGCGCTGCTGCGCGCGGCACGCCCGCGCCTGGCGGTCGTCTCGGTGGGGGTCAACCGCTACGGGCACCCGTCGCCGACCGTCTTGGCGCGCTTCGAGGAGGCCGGCGTCCGCGTGCGTACGACGCGGGAGGAGGGGGCGGTGCGGGTGCCGTACCCGCCCCCCTGACCCCGCTCGTGGGCGGGGCTCCGGTCCCTGGGGCGCGTGATAGCCTCGGTCGATGCTGGAACCGGTTCGGGTGCTGTCGCAGCAGGGGCTGGTGCGCGTCGAGCTGGCGCGCTGGGACGAGCGCTTGGTGGTGGTCAAGCGCCTCGTCGGCGTCTCCGCCGAAGTCGCGCGCCGCCTCGAACGCGAGGCCGACGTCGTCCGCAAGCTCGACCACCCCAACATCGTGCCGCTGCTCGCCGCGTTCGACGGCAACCTCATCTACGCCTACGTGCCCGGCAGCGACCTGGGCTCGCTCCTCGACGGCGGGGCGCTCCCCGTCGCGCGCGCGGTCAAGGTCGCCGCCGACGTGCTGCGCGCGTTGGCGCACGCCCACCTGCACGGCGTCGTCCACTGCGACGTCAAGCCCGCGAACGTGCTGCTCAAGGGGGAACGGGCGCTGCTGACCGACTTCGGCTTCGCCAAGGACCTGGCGATGACGGCGATCACCGGCGATCAGGAGCTGCTGGGGACGCCGAACTACATGGCGCCGGAGCAGTTCCGGGGGGTGCGGACCGACCACCGCTCCGACCTGTACGGGGTGGGCGCCATGCTCTACCACGCGCTCTCCGGCGAGCCCCCCTACGGTTCGCAGGTCATCCGCTGGCTGGTGGGCGACGACCGCGTGCCGCTCGAGCCGCTCCCACCGACGGCCGCGGCGCTCGAGCCCATCGTGCGCAAAGCGTTGGCCCGCGCCGCCGAGGACCGCTACCCCGAAGCCGAGGCGATGCTCGACGCGCTGCATGCGGCCGTGCCGCACGCCGCCGCCCTCGCCTGAGCGTGAGCCCCGTCCGGGCCTTCGTCGGCGATCCGTTCCTCGCCCGCCGTGCGGCTCGCGCCGCGCTCGACGCCGCGCGCGAGCGCGCGGGCGTGGCGGCGGACGCGATCGTGCGCTTGGGCGAGGGTTCGAGCGCCGTCGAGGTCGCCGACGCGCTCGGCCAGGGCGGGCTGTTCGGTCCCGCCGTGCTGTGGCTCGACCTCGACGAGGCGTTCGTGGGCGCCGGCCACACGGCCGCGCGCAACGCGGTCCTCGACGCCCTGGAGGTGGCGGGCGACGCGGACGTCGTCGTGCTGGACGCCAGCGCCACGCCCGCGCGCCAGAAGCGCTGGCGGGCGCTCGGCGAGCTGGTCGCGCTGCCGACGCCGCGCTACGCCGGTCTGGCGCGGTGGGTGGCACAGGAGCTGAAGGAGGCGGGGGTCGCTGTTCGCGGCGACGTCGCCGGAGCGCTCGCCGACGCCTTCGGCGACGACCTGCCGGGGCTCGCGGGCGAGGTGGTCAAGCTCGCCCTGCTGGGCGAGCCCGTGACGCCGGAGCGGGCCCTCGAGGTGGCCCACCGACCCGCCGCCCGCAGCGCCTTCGACGTCGTCGACGCGTTGGCGGCGGGCGACGCGGCGCGCGCCTTGGGGCTCGTGCGCGGGCTGCTGGCCCAGGGTGAGGCGCCCGTCCGGGTGCACGCGGCGCTGGCCTGGCACGTCGAGCTGGTGGCGCGCTGCACCGCGCTCGCGCTGCGCGACCCGAGCGTGACCAAGGACGAGGCCGCCCGCGCCCTGGGCACCTCGCCCTACCCCACGGGGCGCGCGCTCGAGGTGGCGCGCCGGCTCGACGAGCCCACGCTCGCCGCGGCCGTGCGCGCCACGGTCGCGGCCGACGTGGGGATGAAGACCGGGCGCGACCCCGAGTGGGCGCTCGAGTCGTGCGTCCTGACGCTCGTGGCCACGCTCGGGGCGCGCGTCAGAGGCCGAGCGTGACGTACCGGGCGTAGGCGGCGCGGGTCGCCTCGAGCCGCTCCGGCGTCGGCGCCAGCCAGCGCTCGACGGTCGGGACGCGGTCGGGGGCGTGGCCGAGCGCCCGCCAGGCCAGCCAGGCGGCCCCTTCGGCGGCGCCGACCGTCGCGGGGCCG
>JARGGE010000041.1 GCA_029210865.1 Trueperaceae bacterium | reverse complement strand
TCTTCGACGCCAACGTCTTCCGCCCCATCATGGAGGACCCGGCGCAGGCGATCGACGTCGTCCGCGAGAACACCCGCTACGCGCCGCTCCCCGCGGGGCCGGCTGGAAGCGTCCCGGGCGTGCTGGTCTGGGGCCTGAGCATCAACCACGCCTCGCAGAACCCCGAGGCCTCGTGGCTCTTCATCCAGTGGGCGCTCTCCAAGGAGAACCAGGAACGCTTGATCGTGTTCGGCGTCCCTGCCGCCCGGGCCTCGGCCTGGGAGAACGAGGAGTTCCAGGCGACGGCCCCCGCGAGCTGGATCCAGGCCTCGCAGGAGTCCTTCGACAACGGGCAGCCCTACTGGAACCCGCCGATCGTGCCGGTCGCCGAGGTGCGCGACGCCTACGGCCAGGCGATCGTGGCCATCCTCGAGGGTGGCGACGCGGCGCAAGCCTTGCAGCGTGCGGCCGAGGAGATGGACGCCATCATCGCCCGCTCCCAGCGCTGAGTCCCGGATCCACGACGCGAAGGGGCGAGGGAAACCTCGCCCCTTCCCTCCGAGCCGACTGGGTGGAGACCCCTTGAAGAGCGCCGCCGCATTCATCGACCGCAACGCCCGCTACCTGTTCCCCCTGCCGGCGATCCTCGCCATCCTGGTGTTGATCGTCGCGCCCGTGGTCACGAACTTCGTTCTCTCGCTCTACGACTTCTTCGTCGGCGGCCAGCCCTACTTCGTCGGCCTCGAGAACTACCAGCGCGCTTTCAGCGACGCCCGCGTCTGGAACGGCGTCAGGAACACCTTCTATTTCACCTTCTTCGCGGTGCCCCTGCAGCTTCTGGTGGGCATCGGCATCGCCGTGCTGTTCAACCGCGACTTCCCCGGCAAGGGGTTGGCCCGCACGGTCATCTTGCTCCCGATGGTCGCCACGCCCGTGGCGATCGCGCTCATCTGGGCCCTGATGTTCAACCCGAGCCTCGGGGTCTTCAACTACTTCCTCGAGAGCCTCGGGCTGCCGCGCTCGCTCTGGGTGGCGCAGTCGAGCCTGGCGATCCCCTCGCTGGTGCTGGTCGACACGTGGCAGTGGTCGCCGATGATCGCCCTCATCCTCCTGGCCGCCATGCAGAGCGTCCCCGCCGAGCACTACGAGGCCGCCCGCATCGATGGCGCCAGCGGCTGGCAGTCGTTCTGGCACATCACCATCCCGGGCATCCGCTCGGCCATCGTCGTCGCGCTGATCCTGCGCGCCGTCGACGCCCTGAAGACCTTCGACATCATCTACGTGATCACCGAGGGCGGCCCCGGCACCGCCTCCGAGACGCTCAACGTGCTCGCCTTCAAGACCGGCTTCCAGTTCTTCCACGCCGGCTACGCGGCCACGCTGCTGATCTTCCTGATGTTCCTGGTGCTGGGGATCGCCATCCTGCTCAACGCCGTCAGGAACCGGACGTGAGCACCGCCGCCCTGACGCCGGCACGGATCGCCGCCCGGGCGCGCCGCGGCCGGGCGCTGAAGAACCTCGGCATCTTCGCGCTCATCGTCGTCGTGCTCGCGATCATGCTCTTCCCCTTCTACTGGATGGTGCTGACCAGCCTGCGGAGCCAGGTCGACAACGTCAGCCGGGTCCCGGTCTGGTGGTTCACGCCGACGCTCGAGAACTACCAGAACGTCATCTCGCGGAACAACTTCCTGGACTTCACCTGGAACTCCTTCGTCATCGCGGCGCTCTCGACCGGCGTCGGGCTGGTGCTGGGCCTGCCGGCCGCCTACTCGATCGCCCGGTTCAAGCAGGAGGGGCTCGCGATCGCCATCCTGATCGCGCGGCTGACGCCCTACATCACCTACCTGGTCCCGTGGTACCTGGCCTTCCGGGCGCTCGGGCTGATCGACACGTACCTCGCGCTGACGCTGACGCACCTGATCGTCGGCATGCCGCTGATCGTCTGGATCATGATCAGCTTCTTCGAGGGCGTGCCGCAGGACCTCGAGGAAGCCGCCTTCGTCGACGGCGCGACCCGCATCGGCGCGTTCGTGCGCGTGATCCTGCCCTTGTCGACGCCCGGCATCGTCGCCGCCAGCATCCTCGCCTTCATCTTCAGTTGGAACCAGTTCCTCTTCAGCCTCGTGCTGTCGGGCCCCAACACCCGCCCGGTCCCGGTCGCCGTCTTCAACTTCATCTCCTACGGCCAGATCGACTTCGGCGGCCTGGGCGCCGCGGCCGTGCTGATCACCCTCCCCGTCATCGTCCTGACGCTCATCATCCAGCGCTGGATCGTCACCGGCCTGACGATGGGCGCCGTGAAAGGCTGAACCCCATGCAAGCGCTTCGCAAGCTCGCCCTGGGCGAGTCCCGGCTCGTGCTCGAAGAGGTCCCGCGGCCCGCGCCGCGGCCCGGCCACGTCGTCGTCGAGGTGGCCGCCGCCGGCATCTGCGGCACCGACGTCCACATCCGCCACGACGAGTACCGCTCCGAGCCCCCCGTCACCCTCGGGCACGAGGTCGCGGGCACCGTCGCGGCGCTCGGCGAGGGCGTCGAGGGCTGGGCGCCCGGTCAGCGGGTCCTGACCGAGACCTACTTCTCGGTCTGCGGCCGCTGCGAGCACTGCCGTACCGGCAGGCCCAACCTCTGCGCCCAGCGGCGCTCGATCGGCTCCTTCGAGGACGGCGGCTTCGCGCGCTTCGTCGAGGTGCCAGCGACCAACCTCCACGCCCTGCCCGACGGCCTCGCGTTCCCCGAGGCGGCGCTGATCGAGCCGCTCGCCTGCGTGGTCCGCGGCCTCCTGGAGCTCAACCGGCTGAACGCCGGCGACCGCGTCGTCATCACCGGGCCCGGGCCCATCGGCCTGCTCGCGGTCCAGGTCGCCCGGGCGGCCGGGACGCGCGTGGTCGTGCTGGGAACGGCCCAGGACGCCGAGCGCCTCGAGCTCGCCCTCCGGCTCGGCGCCGAGGGCGCGCTCTCGTCCGACGACCCCCAGGAGCTGACGGCGGCCGTCGAGCGGCAGCTCGGCGGGCCCCCCGACGTGGTCATCGAGTGCTCGGGGGCCGCCCCCGCGGCGGCCACGCTGCTGCGGCTCGTGAAGAAGGCGGGCCGCTTCGTCCAGATGGGGCTCTACGGCCGGCCGATCACGCTCGACCTCGACCAGGTCTGCTACAAGGAGCTGCAGCTGAGCGGCTCCTTCGCGACCACCCCGAGCTCCTGGTTCCGAGCGATCGACCTCGCGGGCTCGGGGGCCGTCTCGCTGAAGGCCATCGTGGGCGCCACCTACCCGCTCGCCGAGTGGGAGGCCGCCTTCGGCGCCGTGGAGGCGCGGGTGCCTGGGAAGGTGCTGCTGATCCCATAGCCCGTGGCGTGGCGGTGCGTCGGAGCGTGTCGCGGCGCCGAGCAGGATCACCTCCAGAAGACCCATCCCAGAGGGAAACGACGCCCATCGCGACGCGCGATTGATGGTGCGTTAATCCCAATACTGTTGACTTAAGCGGTGTGTTGGGTGGTATGGTGGGGCGTGCCTCGTGCTGGTTGGGTGAAGCCTGTTTCGGGTGATCGTTTGCCGGATCGGGTGGGCGTGGGTGTGTTGACGCGGGTGTTTCCGCCGGGGTTGGTGGATGAGGTGTTGTTGGAGACGGGTCGTGTGGAGCGGCGGCGACGGTCGTTGCCGGCTCGGTTGGTGCTGTATTTCGTGGTGGGTATGGGGTTGTTCTCGGATGCGTCGTACGAGGAGGTGCTGCGGCAGTTGACGGAGGGCCTGGCGTGGTCGGGTGTGGGGGGTGATGGGTCGCCTTGGGTGGTGCCGACGAAGGCGGCGATCTTTCGGGCCCGATCGAGGTTGGGGGTCGAGCCGTTGCGGGCGTTGTTCGAGGGGGCGTGCGCGCCGATGGCGGGCGGGAGTACGCAGGGTGCGTTTTATCGGGGGTTGCGGGTGTTGAGCGTCGATGGCACCTGCTTGGATGTGGCGGATACGCCGGCGAACGCCGCAGCGTTCGGTCGTCCCGGGCCGCATCGTCGAGTGGGTGGTGGCGCGTTCCCGCAGGTGCGGTTGGTGGGCGTGTGCGAGGTGGGGACGCACGCGATCGTGGATGCGGCCTTGGGATCGTACGCGACCTCGGAGCGGGTGCTGGCGGAGCGTCTCCTGCCGCGCTTGCCGGCGGGTTCGTTGTGCCTAGCGGATCGGGGCTTCTACGGGTTCGAGCGCTTCCGCATGGCCAGCGAAGCGGGAGCGCAGCTGGTGTGGCGCGTGTCCAGGCGCGTGCACTTGCCGAGCGAGCGGGTGCTGCCGGACGGGTCGTACCTCTCGACGCTGCGACCCGCCCAGCGTGGTGCGCGAGCAGCCCAGGGGCTTCGCGTCCGCGTGATCGAGTACCTGCTCGAACCGCGAGTGGTGGACGCCGATGCGCTCGAGCAGGGCGACAGCGACACGAGCGTGTACCGCTTGGTGAGCACGCTGCTCGATCCCGACGCCGCGCCCGCGCACGAACTGGCCACGCTCTACCGCGAGCGATGGGAGATCGAAACGGCCCTGGACGAACTCAAGACCCACCAGCGCGGACCCCAGGTGGTGCTGCGCTCGAAGACACCCGACGGCGTGATGCAAGAGGCGTACGGGCTGCTCCTCACGCACTACGCCATCCGCAGGTTGATGCACGACGCGGCACTCGCCGCCGACCTCGATCCCGATCGCATCTCATTCCTACAGAGTCTCAGAGCCGCGCGCCGAAGCGCCCGTGCCAGCACGGGCTTTTCCCCCCACGGACCAAGCTGAGGCGCACCAGCGCGCCCTCCACGAGATCCTCGACCGCCCCCTGCCCGAGCGTCGAGAACGAACCAATCCCCGCGTCATCAAACGCAAGATGAGCAACTGGCCGGTGAAACGCCCACACCATCACGGCACCACGGCACCACAGCAAGTCGTCGTGCTGCCACCTTACGTCAACCGTATTGAGTCTAGAGCGCGCGCAGCCCGACCTGGGCGCCTTCCGAGCGGTGGCCGAACACCTGCCCGACGCCGCCGAGCGGCTCCCCATCCACCTCTACGCGTGGGTCGACCGAGACGCCGGGCACCTGGCCACGCGGATGTTCTCGCCGCTCAGCGGGACCGTCGAGGACCCGGCCACCGGCAGCGCCAACGCGGCGCTCGCCGCCTTCCTGCTGCACGTGCACGGGGGCGAGGCCGCGGCGTTCGAGATCGCGCAAGGCGTCGCGATGGGCCGCCCGAGCCGCCTCACGGCCTCCGCCTGGCGCGCCGCCGATGGCATCCGCGGGCGCGTGGGCGGCGGGGCGGTGCCGGTGTTCGAGGGGGTGCTACGCCTGCCTTGAGGCGCGGTCGGGCGCCCCGGAGGGCGCCCGAACCGGATCGCGCCGAAGGTCCGTCGTTGGTCAGCGGACCGGAATGCGCACCGGCACCTTGCCCCCCTCCACGCCGTCCGGTCCCGTGACCGCGACGTAGGCGAAGAGGTCGCCGCTGCCGGGCGCCACGCGCAGGCTGGCCCGGTAGGTCTCGCCCGTGCCCTTCGGGGTGAAGGTGCCGTCGGAGCGCCGCTCGTACCAGGTGATCGTGCCCTCGCCCTGGGTGAGGCGGGCGGAGAGCTCCACGCTCACCGACACCGAACTGTTCCCGGAAGGGCCGTCAATGGGTTCGACCGTCGCCACCTCGAGGTAGAAGTTCGGGTCCAGGACGCGGGTGGGGTCGTACATCGCGAGGTACGCCGACGGGACCGGCGCCGCGTTCAGGGCGTTGGCGTTGACGCCCGCGTGGTCGAAGTAGCCGGCGAACCACAGCTCGTCGCCCCGCACGGCGTGCACCACCTGCGCGCCCACCACGTGGTTCTGCCCGGCGATGCGGAGGCCGCCGCCGAGCGGCTGGAGCTCGCCCGTGGTCGTGTCGAGGATGGCCACGTCGTGCAGCTGGTTCCAAGCCTCGTCGTAGATGAAGCTGCCGGAGAGCAGGAGGTGGGTGTCGTCGAGCCAGGTCATCTGGCGCACGTCGCGCGACACGCCGCCCGTGGTGTTGGCCGGCCCCCACGTATCGGTCGCAGCGTCGTACTTGGCGAGGCCGTAGGTCTCCACCGCGTGGCGCGACGCGAGGTCGGGGTCGCGGCTGAGGATCGCGAGCGTGCCGCCCGCGTACAGGTTGCCCTGGGCGTCGAGCGCGAGCGAATCGACGCGCGGGAAGCCCTCCTGGAGAAAGCCCACGTAGTTGACGTATCCGGGCTCGAGCGTCCTGGCCGGCAGACCCGGCAGGCCTTCGGGGTAGGTGCCGGCGTCGAGCTCGCTCAGGTGGGTGAAGTTGCCCTTGCCCACCGGGCGCCAGTCCTCGGCCTCGTGGTCGTAGCGGGCGACGTTGTAGGCGAAGCGGGCGTGGCTGGTCGGCACGGGGCCGTAGTAGCCGAAGGTGCCGGCGACGTAGATGCCCGGCGGTGTCGTGCGCGTGTCGAGCACGATCGCGTAGATGCCCTTGGTGGGCTTGGTCGGGTCCTCGGCCTTGAGGTCGCGGCCGAGAAGGTGGTACTCGCCGCCCGCGTCGATGCGCAGCGCGGCGGCGATATCGAGCGGGTGCTCGACGTCCGGCATCTCCAGCGTCGGCGCCCAGTTGCCCACCAGGTAGAGGTCGCCGGTGCGCTCGTCGAAGGCGAGGTCGTTGACCACGCCGGTGCCGTCGCGGGCGCTGTTGCCCACCACGGGCTGGCCCAGGTACGTGCCCTCGATGCGCGACCACGTGCCATCCGCCGGGTCGTAGACGGCCACGCCGGCGAAGTCGCTCAGCGCGCCGTAGACGTAGAGCTTGCCCTGGATGACCTGGACGCCCTCGGGCGGTCCTTGCGGGCCGTCGCCGCGGGCCCAGGCGATGCGCTCGTAGCCACGCTCGGGGTGCAGCGTCCAGGCGTACCAGCGGGTGCCGCGCTCGGCCTCCCAGCTGCCACCGAAGTAGAGCGTGTCGCCGATCCAGGCGATGCCGGCGACGTCCGGCACCCCGATGCCGTCGCTCAAGCCGGTGAGGGTGCGCGTGTCGCCGCGCGCCGGCGGCGAGAAGGCCCGCGACCAGTGCTCGGCGCCCTCGGGCGCGCCCGCCGTGACGACGTGCGCCTGGTACGGCGCGTTGCCGTCGGCGACGACGGCGGGATTCGCCAGGAAGTCGATCGACGCGTTCCAGCGCGCCAAGTACCAGGACTCCGCCTCGGCCGGCGCGCTGGTACCGAAGTTCTCGGCGCCGATGAAGTTGAAGTCGCCGGCGAAGTAGACGTCGTCCCCGTTCGTGGTCAAGCGGATCTCGGGCATGACGCGGCTCGACAGCCCCGAGCCCAGTTGGCTCCAGGTATCGCTGGCCGGGTCGTACGCGACCGCGCCGTGCGCCGGCGTACCGTCGAGGAAGCCGTCGTAGAAAGCGTCTGCCGCGCGCCGGCCGCCGAAGGCGCCGGCGAAGTAGACGCGGCCGTCGGCCGTCTTCTCGACGCTGAAGCAGTCGCGCCCGACGCCGCCGTGCCCGGTGGGGTCGACCCACGCCTGGAGGGCGTCGTCCCACTTGGCGATACCGCGCAACGGTGCCTGGTCGCGGCCCTCCGCGAAGCTGCCGCAGATCCAGACGTCTTCGCCGTCGACGAGGAAGTCGCGCACCACGACCGAATCGAACGCGATGAAGTCGGCGGCGGTGCCGAGGATGCCCTCGTCCTTGCCGGCCGCGCCGTCGCTCGGGAACGCTGCCGGGTACGGGATCCAGCCCACGCCCTCGCGCCACGCCGCGAAGCCGGTCGAGTAGGAGGCCGTCGAGGTCGTGACCTCGGGGTTGATGCCGTTGCCGCCGACGTAGTGCCAGCTCCCCGCGAGGTAGACGGTCGACGGCGACGTGGACGTGTCGACGCGGATGCGGCGCACGCGCGGGTGGCCGCCGGCGGGACCCGCGAGGATCGCCTGGTACGTGCCCGTGTCGAGGTCGAAGCGGTGGAAGGCGTTCGAGTGCAGCGGCTGCACGAACTGGGCGCCCTCGAAGGACCCGCCCAGGTACAGGTCGTTGCCTTGGGGGTCGTAGGCGACGGACTGGAGCGAGCCGCCTGGGCTGATCGTGCCGTTGTACTGCACGCGACCGAGCGGGCGCCAGGCGTCGGGACCCGGCTCGTTCGGGTCGTACACGGCGAGCGCGTTGACGTTGTGGAAGCGGTTGCCGCCTGGGTTGTCCACCTGGGTGAACTCGCCCACCACGACCAGGCGGCCGTCGGGCAGCCAGGTGAAGTCGTTGATCACGCCGTTCGGACCCGCGCCGCCGGCGGCCGAGTGGAAGTGGGCGACCACCTGGTAGCCGTCCTCGGGCGACCAGGTCCACAGGTGCCAATACTCGTTCGTCTTGCCCTCGGCCAGGTTGGTGGCATCGACGCCCGTCTCCCAGACGCCCGCGAGCCAGAGCTTGCCATCGTGCCACTGCAGCCGCCGCACGGAAGGTTGGCCGATCCCGTCGCTCATGCCGGTGGCAGCCGTCATCTCGGTCGAGCGCGCCGGTTCGGGGAACTGGCGCGACCAGTGCTCGTCGCCCTCGGCGGCCCAGGCGATGCCGAGCAGCATCCCGATCGCGACCACCGCCATCCACGTCCGGCGCCGTCCGTCGGAGCTCGCCCGCGCGGTTCCTCGTGCCATGTCCCGACCTCCCTCGTGAACGAGGACGCCGTCGAGCGTCGATGGGGCGGCGGTGCGCCGGCGTCCAGGTCGTGTGTCCTCAGTGTAGGTTCCCGGGTCAGGGACATGCGGCCCTGGCGATCGGACGCGCCGAGGTACCGGCGCCACGGCGAGAATCCGATCGCCCTGCTAGGATTGAGGTGACCGTTTGTGCCCTCGTGAAGGGAGGCCACCATGCTTCGCTGGTCCATCGCGTTCTTCCTGATCGCGATCATCGCCGCGGTCTTCGGCTTCGGCGGCATCGCAGCGGGCGCCGTCGCCATCGGACGCGTGCTCTTCTTCGTGTTCCTGGCCCTGTTCGTGCTGTCGCTGATCGTCCGACTCTTCAGGTAACCACCGAGAGGGGGACGACCCCATGCACCGACTCGTCATCATCGGGCTCGTGCTGATCGCGCTCGGCATCGCCGGCGCGGCGCGCCGGTCCTAAGCCCGCGCCAAGGCGGGCACGTCGAAGGCCGCGCCGATCTCCTGCTCCGACAGCGACCAGAGCTTCGCCAGGTCCGCGGGCTTCCGCAACCGCGGACCGATCCCGCCCACCACCGGCGGCCCGACCGCGATCCAGCGCGGGCGGTACAGCGTGCCGCCCTCGGCCTCGGGGTCGGTCCCGGCGCGCAGCTGATCGAGCGCCCCGGCCGCCGCCGACTGGCCGATCCACCGGACCATCCCCTCGGCGAGCTTCTGCGATCGGCCCGGCAGCTGGTTCGCCGTCGTCGTCTGGAGGTCGGTGCGCGCCAAGCCCGGGTCGGCCGAGAACGCGGCGACGCGCGAGCCGGCGGCGCGCAGGCGCCGGTCGAGCTCCAGGGCGAACTGCAGGTTCGCGAGCTTCGCGTAGCCGTAGGCCTCGCACGGCTCGTAGCGGCGGCGGCGATGGTGCGGGTCGTCCAGGTCGTACGGGCCGGCCCCGAAGCGGGCGGTCGAGGTCGTCGTCACCACGCGGTCGGCGCCCGCGCGGTGCAGGGCCGGCAATAGCAGCCGGGTCAGTTCGAAATGGCCCAGGTGGTTGGTCCCGAACTGCGTCTCGAAGCCGTCGACGGTCGTGCCCTCGGGCGTCGCCATGACCCCCGCGTTGGCGAACAGCAGGTCGATGACGGCGTGCGCCTCCAGGACCTCCGCGCCGAAGGCGCGGACCGAGGCCAACGACCCGAGGTCGAGCGCGCGCACCTCGATCGAGGCCTCGGGCAGCTCGGCGACCACCTGCGCGTGGGCGCGCGCCGCCTTCTCCCGGTTGCGCGCCGCCATCACCACGCGCGCGCCCTTTCGGGCCAGCTCGCGGACGGTCTCGAGCCCGAGCCCGCCGTTGCCGCCGGTGACGACGGCCACGCGGCCGGTCTGGTCGGGGATGTCGCGCGCGCTCCATGCCATGACGGTCGACCTCCAGGGACCGCCGAGTGGCCGGCCCTTCGCTGTCGGCGAGTGTCGCATGGTCGCCAGACCCGCACCGTGGCGCACGTGTCACGAACCGCCGCGCGATCGCCGCCGCGGCCCCGCGGGCGTAGGTTGGTCGAGTGATCACGAACATCGAGGACTACTTCACCAAGGGATGCGGTCGCTGCCCCCGCTTCGCCACGCCAGACTGCTCGACACGGCGATGGACCGACGGCCTGGAGCAGCTGCGCCGCATCTGCCTCGACGTCGGGCTCGAGGAGGCGCTCAAATGGGCGCACCCCTGCTACGTCCACGCGGGGCGCAACGTCGCCATCGTCGGCGCCTTCCGCGGCGATTTCCGCCTGACCTTCTTCCACGCGGCGCTCCTGAAGGACCCCGAGGGCGTGCTCGAGCGCTCGGGACCGAACACCCGGCATCCCGACATGTTCCGCTTCACCCGCAACGAGGACGTCGCGGCGCTCGAACCGGTGCTCCGCGCGTACCTGCGCGAAGCGATGGCGTACGCGACAGAAGGCGTCAAGCCGCCCAAGGAGGCGCGCGAGCTCGACCTGCCGGACGAGCTGATCGAGGCCGTGGACGCCGACCCCGAGTTGGCCGAGGCCTTCCACAAGCTCACACCCGGGCGGCAGACCAGCTACGTGCTCCACGTGGGCGCGGCGAAGAAGCCCGAGACCCGCGTCGCACGCATCGCCAAGGCGCGGGACAAGATCCTGGCCGGCAAGGGCGCCTTGGAGCGCTGAACCGTCGGGCGCTCACCCAGCTAGTCGACCCCGCCGCCGGTCACGACCTCGACGCGCGTCGCGGGGTTCGGGTCGTCGCCCGGGTCGAAGAAGAGCCCCGCGTCGACCGCGACCGAGCGCGCGGGCACGGCGGTGCCCAGGCACGCGAGGACGAAGTTGTCGGGGTCGTCGTCGGCGAGGGTCACGGGCGCCACGACCGCACCGTCCTCGAGCGCGACCCGGACACCCAGCCGCTGCGGCTCCCCAAGGGCGGCGTCCTGCGGGCCGGTGACGCCGCCCTCCCAGACGAGCTGAACCACCTGCTGGGTGCCGGTGAGGCACTCGCCAGTCAACCCGACCGTGTCGGGATCGAAGCGCTCCGCGAGCACCAGGCTCGGCCCGGCCTCGAGCGGCGTGATCGCGTCCGAGCGGAAGCCCACGAGCGACCGACCGGCCGCGTCCGCGAGCCCGCCGCCCACGACCACGGCGCGCGGCGGGGCGTCCGGGGTGCCGAAGGGGCCGGCGAGCAGGACCGTCCTCCGCTCGAGCGGCTCGGTCGCGGGGCGCAGCGTCGCGCACAGCGGCGTCACGAGCTCGCCGGTCGCGGTCTCGACCGCGAAGGCATCGGGCGTGACGGTGGCGGCATCGTGCTGGACCGAGAAGGTGACGGGCATGCCGTCCTCCCCGGTGACCCGGCGCAGGCAGGCCAACGAGGCGTGGGCTGGGAGCGCAGCGAGCCCGTAGTACGCGGAGAGGATGCGCGCGTCGCTCGGCGGGCCGTCCGCGCCGTTCGCAGCGACGGCCGCCGGCGACGCCACGGGGGCGCAGGCCACGGCCGCCGCGATCGCCAGGAGCCAGCCGACGCCTCCGGCGATGACGCGCGCCCGCCGACGCCGATCCATCGTGCCCGAACCCGTTCCCATGCGTGGATCCCTCCGCGGGCGCCCCGCCTCCGCGCGACGTAGCGCCTGGCGAGGGCCCTCGGCACGCTAGCGCAGCGGCCGCGGCGTCGGCGGTGCGCACCGGCACGGCCGGATCCGCGATACAACGGTGCCCATGTGGTGGGCGATGCTCTCGGTCGGTGCGCTCGGCGTCCTCGTCGGCGCCGCGCAGTTGGTGCGCACGTTCCGAGGTGGGCTCAGCGACCGGAACCTGGCCAAGACCGAGCCGACCGAGCACCTGGTCCGCCCCGCCGTGTTCGTGACCTTCGGCCTCTTCCTCGCCTTCTTCGCCCTGGCGAACCCGATCGCGTCGCGCCTGGCGACGTCTTAGGCTGAAGTTGGACTGCCTGTAGTCACGTGAGCCCCGTCAGTGACGGGGCTCAGGTCGTTATGCGGGGTGCGCGCTCGTGACTACGGGTTGATGGTCTCCACGAGTTCGAGGGCGTGCTGTTGGTGGGCGGTGGGGATGGTGTCGAGCGTGATGGTGGCGCCCGTTTCCGCGTGCTGGTGGGTGTTGCGCACGATGGTGCCGAGGCTCTCCAGCAGGGTCTTGAAGGAGTGCACGATCTCGCTGCTGTCGGTGGTGTGGGTCGCGGCTTTGCGGTCGGCGGCGTCGCTGCGTTCGGCTGGCGCGACGGGGTCACGCTCGTCGGAGCTGAGGGGGTCGTGGTCGCGGTAGGTGAGGGTGGCCCAGGCGCGCTCGAGGTGCCAACGCACGTAGTAGGCGAGCAGGCAGATGAACAGGTGCGTGGTGGTGCGGTCGGCCTTGC
>JARGGE010000419.1 GCA_029210865.1 Trueperaceae bacterium | reverse complement strand
GGGCCTCGGGTACGCCGGGGAGGCATCGGGGGGGTGGCGCGCGGACGTGGCCATGAGCAGCGCGTACGCCTTCGACGTGCCGGTTCCGGAGCGGCTCGTCGACGCCGCCGGCGGCCGCCGGGCGGGGGTGCTCGAGGGCCGCGCCGCGACCGACGCGGGCGAGCCGATCTCGGGCGTGGTCGTGCGGGTCGGGCGCTTCCGCGCGGTCACCGACGACGCGGGCGCCTACCGCCTCGAGCTGCTGCCGGGGCGCTACGACGTCGAGGTCGACGTTGCCACGGTGCCGATCGCCTACCGGTTGACCGCGGCGACCCGCGCTTCGGTCGAGGTCGAGCTGCGGTCGACGACGACCTTCGACGTCCCCGTCGCCCGCACCACCGTGCTGCGCGGCCGTCTGCTGGAGGACCGCGATGGCGACGGCGTCGCCGACGAGGCTGCGCGCCCCGTCGTCGCCCGCGTGCGGGTGATCGACGCCGACGGCCTCGGTCGTTCGGTCGCCGTGGACGCGGCCGGCGGCTTCGAGTTCCGCGGGCTCGCGGTAGGCGCCGCGCGGGTCGAGGTCTTCGACCTGCCGCACGGCGCGAGCGTGGCGGGGGAGCCGGTGCGCTCGCTCGTGTTGGCGCCTGGCGTGCCCACCGACGTGACGATCCTCGTGCGGCCGGTGCCGGCGCGAGTCCCAACCTTCGGCGGTGGCGCCCTGCGGGTGCGGTCCGTGGTCGCCGAGACCGTCCGCGTGCCGCCCGGGGCAGCACCGCTCGTGCGGGTCGAGGTCGCCGGCCAGGCGGAGGAAGTGGCCTTCGAGATCGGTGGAGCGCGCGTGGCGCTCGCGCGCGACGGCGACGCTTGGGTCGGGCGGGTGTCCGTGTCGGCCTCGGCGGAGGCCGGGGTGTGGCCGTTCGTCGTGGTGGCGCGATCGGGGGACCAGACCTCGGAGCGGCGCGACCAGCTGATCGTCGATCCCGACGCAGCGCTGCTCGACCCCTCGGCCGACGGTCCGGTGCGCGCAGGGACGGACTTGGGCCTGGAGGTGGTCGTCTACCTCGGGGCTCTTGCGGTCGAGGTCGACGGTCCGTTCGGCGCGGTCTCGCTCTCGGAAGGCGCACCCGGTCGATGGGGCGGGGTGCTCTCGGTGCCGGCGGACGCGTCGGCCGGGGTGATCGAGCTGGTGGTTTCGGTCGTCACGGCCGACAGCCTCGTCGCGACCGCGCCGCTCCGGTTCCGCGTCCTCGCGCCTTGAGGCGCGATGGCCATGGTCAGGGGTTGCGCGCCGCCTCGTAGCGGAGCTCGATGCGGTACGCGCCGGGGGTCTCGCTGCCGTCGACGACGAGCCCGAAGTCGTCGGGGGTGGCGAGCGTGACGAAGCCGTCCGTGGGCCCGGTCGCGACGAAGCGCCGCCCATCGGCCGCCGCGCCCGCGAGCGTGAGCCGTGGCGCGAGGCTCGCCGCACCGATCGGCGCGTCGAGCGGCGTCGCCAGGACGGTGACCGTGTAGCCGCTCGGGTGGTTCGTGCTCACCTCGAGGCGCGCGAAGTCGGCCGACGTCGGCGTCAGCGGGTTCCCCGTTGCGACGGCGTCGAGGTACGTCATCGGTGACGCCGCGTACTCGAAGCGCAGCGTCGCGCTCCCCGAGGCCGGTGCGCCGGCCCAGCGGATCGCGAGGAAGGTCGGCAGACCGACCTGCGTCGCGTGGACGGCGGTCTGAGTCGTGCCGCGGATCCGGTACGTCACCGGGGTCGTGAAGGTCCCCGCGGTCTCGTCGCCACCGAGCCGCAGGCGGTAGGTCGCCGTCACCCGGACGCGGGCCTGGTTGGCCTGGCTCTGGTCGAACAGCGCGGTCGCGCCCTCGGTCACCTCGGTCCAGGTGGTCTGGAGGTACGTGGTGCGCCCGTCGACGCTGGTCACGGTCAGCTGCACCTCGAGCGCGGGGCCGCCGACCGGCGTCCAGCCGTCGAGCGCGACGTCGAGGACGTAGCCGCGGTTGGGACTCTGACGTCCGACGTCGAAGACGACGCCGGGGCCGGGGTCCTGCGCGACCACGACGCAGCCGGGGCACCCCTGAGCAGCCGCGAGGTCGGTGTCGGTGACGGTGAAGGTCACCGGTCCGAGCGAGACGGGGCTGAAGCGCGCCACCTGGGCGTGCGCGCTGCCGGCGAGCGCCAGCACGGCCACGAGCAGGGCCATGGTGGCGCCTCGGTTCACGGGACCTCGATGGTCAGTTCGCCGGCGAGCAGTCCTCCGCGGTCGTCCTCGATCAGGGCCAGCACCACGTAGAAGCCGGGCTCCAGGTCGTTCGGCAGCGCGAAGCGGACCTCGCGCTCGGACTCGCGCAGGACGGGCACGTCGGGTACGGGCAGACGCTGCACCACCTCGCCCGCCTCGTCGCGCAGCTCGATCACGCCGCCGAGCCGCATGACGGTGTTGCCGGTGTTCACCACGACGGCCGCGAGCGTGGCGTCGTCGGGCTGGTACAGGTCCACGAGCTCCGAGCCCGAGCGCTCCGTGCCGGTGACCGTGACGTACACCGTCAACCCGACGCGGGTGGTGGTCGTGACGCCGACGCCGGGGGTGTCGGTGGGCGGGGGGACGACGGTGAAGAAGACCATCGCTTGGTGGG
>JARGGE010000418.1 GCA_029210865.1 Trueperaceae bacterium | reverse complement strand
GGGTCGCCGGAGGCCACGCCGCCTCGGCTCAGACCGCTTCGCTGGGGTAGATCACGACGCGCCGATCGCGCCCCTCGCCGGCGGACTCGCTCTCCACCGTGGGGTCGTCGGCGAGCTCGACGTGCACGATGCGCCGTTCGGCCGCGCTCATCGGCTCGAGCTCGACCGGCATGCCGGACTTGCGCGCTCGGGCCGCGGCCCGCTGGGCCACCTGGCGCAGGCGCTCGTCGCGCCGCTTCTTGTAGCCGCCAACGTCGACGCTGACGCGCACCGGCTCCTCGTCCTCCACCTTGTTGACCACCGCGTTGGTGAGGAACTCGAGCGCCGCGAGCGTGCGCCCCCCCCTGCCGATCAGCCGGCCGGGCTCGCCGCCGTGGACGTCGACGTGGATGCCGTCGTCGTCGACGTCGACCTCGACCACGTAGGTGGGATCGAGGTAGAGAAGCAGTTGGACGAGGAAGGTCTCGGCCCGCTCATGCGGGTGCAGGTCGTGGGGCACCACGCCGCCGACGCCCAGGCCGGCCAGCGCCGCCTCGAAGTCGATCTCGTCCTCGCCCTGGGCGCGCCGGTCGTCCGGGTCGGCGTCGAGGTCGTCGCGGTCGACGCTCGGGCGCGGCGGAGCCACGGCGGGCTCGAGGTCGGCCGCAGCGGCGTCGTCGGGGAGGTGCGCGTCGGCGTCCTCGCCGTCGACGTCGATCCCGATGCCTTCGAGGTAGCGGTCGAGGTCACGTTCGGCCATGGGGGCTCCTCACGACAAGCCGTCCCCGCGAGCCGGGGGCGCGCAGGCTCACGCCTTCACGGCCGCCGGGGCGGGCCGGTTGCGGCTCAGCAACCAGTACTGGAACACTTGCACGCCCATGCTTACCACGAAGTAGACGAGCACCCCGGCGGGGAACCCGACCATGATGAAGACGAACACGAGGTTGATGATGACCGACTGGCGCAGCATCGCCGGGTTGCCCTTGGCCGAGAACCACGACTGCGCGAGCATGACCGCGACGTACAGCGCCGGCAGGATGTAGAAGGGATCGGGGAGCCCCAGGTCGGGGACCCACAGGAAGCCCTCGTTGAACTCGAAGTTGACGAAGACGCGCCAGAGGATGATGAAGAGCGGCATCTGCACCAGGATCGGGAGGCACCCGCCGGCGGGGTTGACGCCCGCCTCCTTGTAGAGCTTCATCGTCTCCTGGGTGAGCTTCTCCCGGTCGTCCTTGTGCTTCTTCTGCAGCTTCTGGAGCTCGGGCTGCAACGCCTGCATCCCGAACATCGACTTGGTCTGGGTGGTGATCAGCGGCCACACGAGCGCCCGGAACAGCAGCGTGAGCACGATGATCGAGAGCCCCCACGCGCCGACGTACTCGTGGATGAACTCGAGCGCGATCAAGAGCCACAGCGACATGCGGCCCAGGATGTTCGGGGTGAAGAGCCCCGGCAGGCCGTCGTAGCCCTCCTGGTAGTAGCGCACCAGCTCGTTCTTGCCCAGGTAGGCGTCGACCACCAGCCGCGCCTCGCCGTCGAGTGGCGCCTGCATGACGATGCGCCGCTCGCCGAGCGAGACGGCCGCCAGCGGGCTCCCGCCCGACCCGGGGGTCAGGACGATCGCGTCACCGCTGTTGCGGTTGTTCGACTGCAGCGAGACGTAGCTCGGGTCGGCCACCGGGACGTTCAGCGGGTTGAGGGTGAAGCTGTCGCCCTGCCCCACCTTGATCGTGGGCGTCGCCTGGCGGGCGATCCCGACGAACCCGAGCGCCACCGTGGCCGGCGCGTCCACGCCGGTAGGCGCGGCCACGCCGGTAGGCGCGGCCACGTCGACCTCGTAGTTCAGGGTCTGGTCGGTGTTCGAGACGACGACCCGCACGGCCACGTCGAGCGCGCCCGCGCGGTAGGTGAAGGTGCCGACGAGCGTGGTGGGGCCGTCGGCCGTCCAGGTGCCGGTGACGTCCTCCGGGGGAAGGTACGCGCCGTCCTGTAGCAGCGCCGCGCCGGGGAGCGCGCCACCGGAGGGGATGAGGTTGGTGCCCGCCTCGACCTGGTAGCCGTTGAGCTGCTGGCCCTTCTGGACCTTGGCGAAGGCGGCGACGACCTCGCCGGCCGGGCTGAAGAACAGGTCGACCCCCTTGGTGGGGATGCGCGTGAGGGTGGTGTCGAGCTCATCGCACCAGAAGCTGGCCGCGGCCGGCGCGCTGCACGCGGTCTCGAGCGCGGCGGCGTCGCGGAACTCCGACACCGTGAAGGGGTACGTGGCGAAGGCGTCGCGGGCGGAGGCGGCGCCCGCGAGCGCGACCACGAGCAGCAGGGCGAGCGAACGGAAGGCGCGGGGCGTGATCAAGGTTCCTCCGAGGCGACGTCGGCGATCGATGCGAGGGGCTGGGGGGTCGAGCCGGTCGCCCGGCCGCGCGTCGATCGGTCGGTTCGGGTCGCTCGCGCGACCCGCGGCCGGGCGGGCGGCACCGGGTCGAGTCCCCCCGGGTGGAACGGTTGGCACTTCAGGACGCGGACGGTGGCCAGCCACGTGCCGCGCACGACGCCGTGGACGTGGACGGCCTCGACCGCGTAGGCGCTGCAGGAGGGGTTGAAGCGGCAGGTGGGGACGGGCTTGAGCGGCGACAGGAAG
>JARGGE010000417.1 GCA_029210865.1 Trueperaceae bacterium | reverse complement strand
ATGAAGCCCTGCAAGCTGGCCTCGAAGTCGCCATCCTCCCAGGCGCGGTAGGGGTCCGCGGCGGTCGCCTCGGCCGGCGGCGCAGGCGCAGGCCGGACTCTACGGGCCCGAGGCCCCCGCGAACGCCGCCTGGGTGCGCGCGGTGAACGCCGGCGCGCCCGGCGGCGTCGCGGTGCGCCTCGCCGCCGGGGGCGCCGAGGTGCTTGCGCTCGGCCATGCCACGCGCTACGTGCCGGTCGAACCGGGCGAGGTGAGCCTCGACGTCGGTGGCGAGGTGGTGCGCTTCGAGGTCGGCCCCGAATCGTTCACGACGGTCGCGGCGACCCCCGACGGGGTCGTCGTCGTGACCGACCCGGCACTGCGCGACGTCTCCCGAGGCCTGCTCGGCCTGCTCAACCTCACCGCGCGCGAGGCGCTCGCCCTGCGGGTCCCGGACGGGACGGCGGTGCTCGCGGCGGTCCCGGCCGGCGCGCACGACGCCATCGCGGTGGCGCAGGCGACCACCGAGCTCGTCGTCACCGACGGCGACGCGATCGTCGCGCGTTTGGGCGCACGCACGTACGAGCGCGGCGTGGCCCACACGGTCCTGGTCCTCGAGACCGAGGCCGGGGTCGCCGCCTTCGTCCTCACCGCGATCGGCGAGTAGGCGCCGGCACGCCGCGTGGTCTTTACCTCCACCGTCTTCCTCTTCCTGTTCCTCCCCGCCTTCCTGATCGCGTACGCGCTCGTCCCGGCGCGGCGCCGCACGCTCGTCATCCTCGCCGGCTCCTACGCCTTCTACGCCTGGTGGCGCCCCGACTTCGCGCTCGTGTTCGCGCTCTCCACGCTGCTGGCGATCGCCGCCGGCAGCGCGGTCGCGCGCCACCGCGGCACCCCGGCCGGGCGTCGGGCCGTCGCGTGGGGTGTGGCCGCACAGCTCGCGACGCTGGCCTACTTCAAGTACGCGGATTTCGGGGTCACGAGCCTCAACGCGCTGCTCGTCGGCCTCGGCGTGCGGCCCTTGCCGCTCCTGGAGGTGGTGCTGCCGATCGGCATCTCCTTCTACGTCTTCCAGGCGATCAGCTACGTGGTCGACGTGGCGCGCCGCGACGCCCCCGACGACGCCCGCGCCGTCGACGTTGCGGCCTACATCGCGCTGTTCCCGCAGCTGATCGCCGGGCCGATCGTCCGGTACAAGACGATCGCCGACCGCCTCGGGGCGCCCACGACCGACCGCGTCGGCTTCGCGCTGGGCGCCGAGCGCTTCATGCTCGGCTTCGTCAAGAAGGTGCTGATCGCGGACGCGGTCGCCCCCATCGCCGACGGCGCCTTCGCGCTCGCCGCCCCCACCGCCGCCGAGGCCTGGCTCGGGCTCCTCGCCTTCGCCGTGCAGCTGCTCTTCGACTTCTCGGGGTACTCCGACATGGCGATCGGGCTCGGGCGCATGCTCGGGTTCGAGTTCCCGGAGAACTTCGACCGCCCGTACCAGGCGCGCAGCGTCACCGAGTTCTGGCGCCGGTGGCACATGAGCCTCTCGTCCTGGCTGCGCGACTACCTCTACGTGCCGCTCGGCGGCAACCGCTGCGGTGTCCGCCGCACCTACGTCAACCTGACGCTGGTCATGCTCCTGGGCGGGCTCTGGCACGGGGCGGCTTGGACCTTCGTGCTGTGGGGGGCGTGGCACGGCGCCTGGCTGGTGGTCGAACGCCTGCGCGGGGTGCGCGCCGACCGGCCGGCCTGGCCGGGCGCCCTCGGCACGCTGGGCACCTTCGCGATCGTGCTCTTCGGCTGGGCGCTCTTCCGCGCCGACGGGATCCCTGCCGCCGGCGCGCTGCTCGCGGGGCTGGTGGGCGTCCACGGCGCCGCGGTCACCCCCGAGCTCGCCTGGCAGCTCGAACCCCGCGCGCTCGCGACGCTCGTCGTCGGGCTGGCGCTCGCCTTCGCCCCGCGTCCCGGCGAGGTCGCGAGCCGGCGCCGCCGCTGGGCGCTCGCGACGCCGCCGGTCGCGCTCCTCGTCCCGCTCTTCGTCCTGGGCGTCGCCCGCGCGCTCGCCGACACCGCCGCGCCGTTCCTCTACTTCCGCTTCTGATGCCCGCGCCCGACCCCCGCCCCCCCTCGCGCCTCGCCGCCCGCGCGCTCGTCGCCGTACTGGCGATCGGCCTCGTGGCCACGCTCGCGAACCCGGCGCTGCAGCGCGCCCCCTCGGCGCCCGTGCGCACGGGGGCGTGGGCGAGCGCCTACCAGGCCGCGCTCGACGAGGCGTCGCCGCTGCGGCCCTGGGTGGTCGCGGCCTGGAACGCCCTCGACCTCGCCCTCTTCCACCAACCCCCGGAGGGCGTCGTGCTGGGCGCCGACGGCTGGCTCTTCAGCGACGAGGAATACGGCGCCGCCGCGGCCGCCGACGCGCACCGCCGCGCCTGGGTCGAGCGCATCGACGCCGCCGCCGAGCGGGTGGAGGACGCCGGTGTGGCGCTGGTGGTGGCGCTCGTGCCGTCGAAGGCGCTGCTGGTGGACGCCGACCAGCCGCCGCTTCCGGCAGCGGCCCGCGAGCGCTACGAGGCGACGGTCGCCGACCTGCGCGACCGCGGCGTCGCGGTGGTCGACCTGCGCCCCGCGCTGAGCGCCCTGGGCGACGCCGCTTGGCTGCGCACCGATACCCACTGGACCCCGGCCGGCGCG
>JARGGE010000416.1 GCA_029210865.1 Trueperaceae bacterium | reverse complement strand
CCGAAGTAGCCGAGCACCTCGCGGCCGGTGAGCCGGTCGTAGAGCCCCATGCCGCCGTTGACGACCCCGATCGCGCGGCGCACCGCCTCCGGGTCGTGGCGCACGTCGTGGCCGGCGACCGAGGCCTCGCCGGCGTCGGCGCGCAAGAGCGTCGCGAGGACGCGCAGGGTAGTGGTCTTGCCGGCGCCGTTCGGTCCGAGCAGCCCGAAGACCTCGCCGGCGGCGACGTCGAAGGAGACCTCGTCCACCGCGACGGTGCCGTCGAAGCGCTTGGTGAGTCCGGTCACGTGGATCATGCCCTCCATGGTACGGCCCGGGTCGGCGGGCGCCGGGGGTGCGTGCCCCGGCCGCGGGTAGGATGCCCGGATGCCTGCCTTCGTCGTCGACAAACCGCTGGGCCTGACCTCGCACGACGTGGTCGCGCGCGCGCGTCGCGCGTTGGGGACCCGTCGCGTCGGCCACGGCGGCACCCTCGATCCGTTGGCGACCGGGGTGCTGGTGGTGCTGGCGGAGGAGGCGACCAAGCTCTCGCCCTTCCTGACCGGGTCCGACAAGGCCTACCTCGCCTGGGTGGCCTTCGGTGTGGGGACGCCGACGTTGGACGCCGAGGGGCCGGTCGACGCCCGAGCCGACGCGGCCCACGTCGAGCAGGGGGCCGTCGCCGCCGCGCTGCCCCCCTTCCTGGACCTCACGCTGCAGGCGCCGCCCGCGTACTCGGCGGTCAAGCGCGGTGGCGTCAAGGGGTACGAGGCGGCGCGGCGCGGCGAGGCGCTCGACCTGCCGCCGAGGCCGGCGGGCTACCGCGAGGTGCGCCTGCTCGCCTTCGGCGCCGTGGGCGACCTGCCGACCGACGTCGGTCCGATGGGCGCCGCGCCGCAGGGCGCAGCGCCGCTGCCCCCCTTCCTCGACCCCGCCGCGCCGGCGGCGCTGATCGCCCTGACGGTGCGCGGCGGGACCTACGTGCGGGCGTTCGCGCGCGACCTGGGCGCCGCCCTGGGGGTGCCGGCGCACCTGGCGGGCCTGCGGCGGACGCGCGCAGGCGCGGCCGACCTGGGCGCGGCCGTCGCGCTCGAGGGCCTGGCCGAGGCCGCGCCGGTGGACCCGGTCGCGCTGCTCGGGCTGCCGGTCGTCGCCCTCGACGAGGACGCCGCGCGGCGCGTCCGGGATGGTCGGCGCGACCCCGCTTCGTTCGATGGCCGCGCGGCGCTGGTCGATGCCCACGGGGCGTTGGTGGCGGTCGCCGACGCGGTGGACGGCCGCTGCGTCCCGGTGCGCGTGTGGCGGAGCCCCGTCTGACCCGTACACTGGGGGCATCGCACCGTGAAGGGTGTCGGATGCGTCCAGCGCCCGACGCGACAGGAGAACGCTCATGAGGATCGGGATCCCCAAGGAGACCAAGACGCACGAGTACCGCGTGGCCGCACCGCCCGCCGCCGTCCAGGCGCTGGTGGGGGCCGGCCACCAGGTGCTCGTCGAACGCGGCGCGGGCGCGGGCAGCGGCTTCGACGACGACGCCTACCGGGCGGTCGGCGCCGAGGTGGTCGACAGCGCCGCCGACGCGTGGGCCGCGCCCCTGGTCATGAAGGTCAAGGAGCCGATCGCGTCCGAGTACGGCTTCCTGCGCGACGACCTGGTGTTGTTCACCTTCCTGCACCTCGCGGCCGACCGCCCGCTCACCGACGCGCTCCTCGCCGCGGGCACCACCGCCGTGGCGTACGAGACGGTGCAGCTCGACAACGGCGGGTTGCCGCTGCTCACGCCCATGAGCGAGGTCGCGGGGCGCATGGCGACGCAGGAGGGGGCGCACCACCTGGGCCGCTTCCTCGGTGGCCGCGGCGTGCTCCTGGGTGGCGTTCCCGGCGTGGAGCCCGCCGAGGTGGTCGTCCTCGGGGGCGGTGTGGTGGGCACGAACGCCGCGCGCATGGCGGTCGGGCTGGGCGCGCGCGTGCGCGTGCTCGACGTCAGCCACGCGCGCCTGATCTACCTCGACGACGTCTTCGGGGGCCGCCTGCAGACCGTCACCAGCCACCCGGGCACGGTCGCCGAGGCGGTCGCCCAAGCGGACCTGCTGATCGGGGCGGTCCTGGTCCCCGGCGCGCGCGCGCCGCATCTGGTCACCCGCGAGCAGCTCGGCACGATGAAGCCCGGCAGCGTCATCGTCGACGTCGCGGTCGACCAGGGCGGGTGCATCGAGACGATCCGCCCCACCACCCACGACCACCCGACCTACGTGATCGACGGCGTGGTGCACTACGGCGTCGCCAACATGCCGGGAGCGGTGCCGAACACGAGCACGCGCGCGCTGTCGAACCAGACGCTGCGCTACGCGCTCGCCCTCGCGGCCAACCCGCTCGCCGCGCTCCACGCGGATCCCGCCCTGCTGCGCGGCCTCAACACGTACCGCGGGCACCTGACGCACGCGGGGGTGGCCCAGGCCTTCGGCCTGCCCTCGCTCGACCCCGTCGACGCTCTGTCGGCGTAGCGCGCGCCGTCGGTTCGCGGCGCGCGTCAGCGCAGCCGCGCCAGCGCCTTGCGGATCAGCACCTCGGGGCCGGCCTCGGGCGCGGCCGCGGCGAGCTCGGCCACCGCCCCGCGGACGGCCGCCTCGCGGAAGCCCAGCGCCACGAGCGCCGCGACCGCGTCCTCGGCGGCGCCGGTGGGG
>JARGGE010000415.1 GCA_029210865.1 Trueperaceae bacterium | reverse complement strand
CCTCGTCGCCCGTCACGACCAGAGGCCGCCGGCGGTCGCCTCGGACGACGACGCGCCGTCGGTGGAGCGCTCGACCCGGGTGCGCGTGTGCCCGTTCCAGGCCCAGAGACTGACGAGCACGGCCGGGATGCCTTCGACGCGGGACAGGTGCGCGATGGAGAGGCCGGGCACCTCGGGGTAGCAACCCCACTCCCGCTCGCTGGTCATCACCACGTCGAGGTCGAAGGCGTGCAGGAGGCCGAGCGATTTGGCGCGGGAGTCGTCGTCGACGCCCGCGAACGCCTCGTCGAGCGTGACGAGGCGCGCGGCGTGCGGCAGCCGCGCCGTCCGGTAGTGGGAGGAGGCCGCGGCGAAGAGCGGCACGCTGACCGCCAGTACCCGCTCGCCGCCCGAGGCGGGACCGGCGGCCGAGCGCCAGCCGCCGTTCTGGTAGCGCTCGACGGTGAAGGTGTGCCACGCGCGGTAGTCCAGCGCCTGCTCCAGGTGCTCGTACCAGGTGCCGGCCTCGTCCGACTCGCGCATCGCGGCGATCCGCGCCTGCAGGAAGGCGCTGATCACCTGCCGGTCCTCCTCGCTCCAGGCGTCGGCGATCTGCAGCAGGCGCCGCCGGGCCTCTGCCAGGCCGGCCGGGCCGTCGCGCTTCGGGCGCCAGAGCACGCGCAGCTTCATGCCGGTCGAGGTCGGCCGGGCAGCGAGCTCCTCGTTCAGGGCGCGGACCTGGTCCTCCGCCGCCGCGACCAGGTCGGCGAGGTTGGCGCCGACCTCGGTGACGAGGTGGTTCTCGATGATGGTCCGCTCGCGGGCGCTGAGGAGCCGTTCGCGTGCCTCCGTGTCGGCGCGCAGGCGCTCGACGAGGTCGGCGACGCGCGATGACCGGCCGCCGAACTCGACCGAGACCGCGTAGCCGTCGTCGCCCGGTTCGCCGACCGCGCTGTGCCCGTGGCGGGCGAGCGCGCTCTGGAGCACCGTGAACTCCTGGGCGAGCCGGTCCTGGACGCGCTTCCAGGCCTCGTCGTCGGCGGCCACGCCCGCGAGCTCGGCCTCGATGGCCCGCGCCAGCGCGATCGCTTGCGCCGGCGCCCACGCTTCGGACGCGTCGGGCGCTTGGAGCTCGGGGAGGGCGACGGCGAGGAGGCCGAGGGCGACCGTGCGCCGCAGCGCCGCGATGGCATCACCGCGCTCCGTGGCAGCCGCCGCCTGCTGCTCCAGGCACGTGCGCTCGCGCTCCACGGCGACGGCCTCGTGGCTCCTGGCGTCGCTCTCGACCTGGCGGGCGCGCTCCCGCTGGGCTTCGGTCTCCGTGCGCGCCGCCACCACCTCGGTGCGTCGGCGCCGGAACTCGCGCACGTCGGCCCCGATCGTCCCCTCGAGCGTCGCGTGGCGCGTGGTGGCCGCCGCGAACTCCTCGGCGCGTTGGCGCCTCGCCCCGTCGGCCTCGGTGCGCCGGGCCGCGGCCCGGTCCGAATCGTCCTGGGCGTCCGCGCGTTGCCGATCGGCGAGGAGCGCCAGCTCGGTGGCGTGCCACAGCCCGGCCAGTCGACGCTCGTACGCGTCGAGCGCGTCCCTCAGGGCCTCGAGCTCCGGGGTGGTCGAGGGCAGGCGGAGCGCGTGGGCGCTCTCCTGCAGCTCGGCGCTGCGTTCCTGGGCGATGGCCGACGCGGCCTCGACCCCGGCCTCCGCTTCGCGCCGCCGCGCCGCGGCGTCGTCGACCGCGCGCTCGGCGGCCACCAGCGCGGCCGTCGTCCCCTGCAGCCCGCGGTCGCTCGGCAGGCCGGCGACCTCGTCCCGCACGCGCGTGGCGCGCGACGCGAGCCGCTCGAGGGTCGCCTCGACCTCGGCTCGCTCGGCATGGACCGCATCGAGCTCGGCGCGCGCCTCGGCGATCCGGCGCCGCCGCGCGACCTCGCGCGCCCCCTCGCCGACGTAGCTCGCCTCGGGTTTGGACCAGGCGCCGGTCGCGACGCCGAGCCGGAAGCGACCGTCGGCCGCCACCCAGGTCGAGGCGTCCGGTTCGCCGCCGCTCCCGGCCCGGATGGCGACGCTTCGAAGCGCCGCGGCGACGTCCTCGTCGGTCACCCGCGCCTCGGGCGAGGTCGAGGCGTCCGGCGGCCGCTGCGGGCGGAGCACCGCCGCCAGCGTCGCGGATGCGGCGGGCGCGCTACGGGGCGTGAGCAGCAGCTCACCGTCGCGGGCGCGGAGGCCCCCTCCGGGGACCACGTGCGCGTCGAGCAGCCCCGCCGCCTCGAGCGCCGCCTCCCAGCCGGCGCGCTCGTGCGCCGGCACCGCGTCGACGAAGTCGACGCAGCGCCACAGCGGCACCCCGCGCTGGCCCTCGAGCGCGCGTGTGTGCCGCGCCGGGGGCCCGTCCGACCGCCCGGCCTCCAGGGCCGCGATGGTGGCGTCGAGCTCGGTCGACCGCGTCGCGAGCTCGGCCCGGCGCGCGTTCGCCTGAGCGCGCGCGTCGGCGACCGCGCCGCGGGCCTGGTCCGCGCGCGCCTGCAGCGCCGCCACGGCCGGGTTCGGTCCGTCGAGCGTCGCGGTCCATGCGCGCACCTCGTCGACGAGGCCTGCGGGGTCCTCGACGCGCGTCTCCTCGAGCGACGCCAGGTACGCGACGAGGTCCGCCACCAGCCGTTCCGCGACGGCGACGCGCGCCCGCTCCG
>JARGGE010000414.1 GCA_029210865.1 Trueperaceae bacterium | reverse complement strand
GTCGCCGGTCGGCGGGACGACGTCGAGGTGCGGCACGGTGCTGCCGATGTGCTCGAAGCCATGGAGGCGCGCCACCTCCTCGACCAGGTCCTCCTCGATCGCCAGGTCGACGCGCCAGGTGGGCGGATGGACGATCCAGACCTCCGCGCCGCTCGTCGCCGGGGCAACCGGCTCGACCGCGCACCCGAGCCGCTCGAGGTAGGTGCGCTGGTCCGCGCGCGGCACCTCGACGGCCATGAGGAAGGCCACGCGCTCGGGGCGGAAGGCGATCGCCGCCGGGCGCGGCGCCTCGGCGCCGACGACGGTGAACCCCGGGTGGCCGCGCCCGGCCCCGGCCGCCTCGAGCAGCGCGACGGCGCGCGCCGAGGCGAGGTCGGGGAGCGCCGGGTCGACACCGCGCTCGAAGCGCGTACGCGCGTCGGTGATCTGCTTGTGGCGGCGCCCGGTGCGGCGGACGCCGGTCGCCTCGAACGAGGCCACCTCCAGGGCGATCGACGTGGTGGTCTCGAGCACCGAGTCGTCGCGGCCGCCGATCACGCCGGCCAGGCCGATCGCGCGGCTGCCGCCCGCGCTGCTCGGGGTGGCGATGACCAGGTCGTCGGGGTCGAGGGCCAGGTCCTCGTCCTGGAGCGTCGTCAGTCGCTCGCTGGCGCGCGCGCGCCGGACCTCGAGGACGCCCCCCTCGAGGGCCCGGAGGTCGTAGGCGTGCGACGGTTGGCCGAGCTCGAAGGTCACCAGGTTGGTCACGTCGACGACGACGTTGCGCGGCCGCAAACCGAGCAGCGCGAGGCGGCGCTGCAGCCACACGGGCGAGGGGCCGACCCGGACGGCGTCGACGCGGCGCAGGGTGAAGCGCGGGCAGCGGGCGGGGTCCTCGACCACCACGGTGAGGCCGTCCTCGCGGTCGGGGTCGGGCGCGCTCGTGGCGCCCGTCGCCGGGTGCCGCGCCTCGACGGCCAGCTTCGCGGCGAGGTCGCGGGCGATGCCGAGCAGGCTGAAGGCGTCGGCGCGGTTGGGGGTGAGCTCGAGCTCGAGGACGACGCCCGCGGGCCACAGCGCAGCGAGCGGCGCCCCCACCGGGGCGTCGTCACCGAGCGCCAGCAGCCCGGCGGCGTGCTCGAAGATCCCCAGCTCCCGGGGGCTGCACAGCATGCCCTCGGAGCGGACGCCAGCGACGTCGCGGACGGCAAGCGGTGCGGCGAGGCCCGGCAGCCGCGTGCCGGGCGGGGCGTACGCCGACCGCATCCCGACCCGCACGTTCGGGGCGCCACACGCCACCGTGCGCCGGGCGGCGCCGTCGTCGACGACCGCGCGCTTCAGCGTGTCGCTGCCGGCGACGTCGGCGACCTCGACCACCTCGGCGACGACCACCCCCGCCGGGGCCGCCGGCACCTCGTGGATCGCCTCGACGCCCAGGCCGAGCCCGGCGAGCAGGTCGGCGGTCTCGGCGGGTCCGGGCAGACCCGGCACCAGCTCCGCCAGCCAGCCGTGCGGGACGCGCATCAGGCGACCCCACGGAACTGCTCGAGGACGCGCACGTCGCCGCGGTAGAGGTCGCGGATGTCGGTGACGCCGGTGCGGACCATCGCCAGGCGCTCGATGCCGAAGCCGAAGGCGAAGCCGGTGACGTTCTCGTAGCCGACCGCGCGGAACACGTTGGGGTGGACCATGCCGCACCCGCCGAGCTCCAGCCACTCCTCGCGGCCCGTCTTTGGGTGGGTCCACCAGATGGCGAACTCAGCGCCCGGCTCGACGAACGGGAAGTACGAGGGCTGCAGGCGGGTGCGGGTGCCGGTGCCCAGGAGCGCGGTCGCCATCTCGGTGATCGCGCCGCGCAGGTCGGCCATCGTCACGCGCTCGCCGACCACGAGCGCCTCGAGCTGGTGGAACTGCGCCTCGTGGGTGGCGTCGACCGCCTCGTTGCGGAAGACGCGACCCGGCACCACCACCTTCAGGGGCGGCGTGCGCTCGCGCATGTAGCGGACCTGCATGGGGCTCGTGTGGGTGCGCAACAGGCGCCCGTCGGTGGTCCAGAAGGTGTCCTGCGCGTCGCGCGCGGGGTGCTCGGGCGGGAAGTTCAGGGCCTCGAAGTTGTGATGGTCGTCCTCGAGCTCGGGGCCGACGGCGACGTCGTACCCCAGGCTCCGGAAGACGTCGAGCAGCCGGTGGGTCACCTGCGTCAGCAGGTGGTGGCCGCCCGCCGGGACCCGGGGGCCCGGCAGGGTCAGGTCGACGCGTTCCGCCGCCAATCGGGCCTCGAGGGCCGCGCGCTCGAGCGCCCCCTTGCGCGCCTCGATCGCCGCTTCGAGGGCGGACTTGCGCTCGTGGAGCTCGCGGCCCACGGTCCGGCGCGCCTCGGGGTCGAGCGCGGCCAGCCCGCGGAGCTGCTCGGTGATCGCCCCCTTCTTCCCGAGCAGGCGCACGCGCAGGTCTTGCAGCGCGCGCGCGTCGGGCGCGCTGGCGATGGCGGTCAGGGCTTCGTCGTGGTCCATGGGGCTCCTCGGTGGCGCGCGCCCCCCGACGGCGGCGTCGGACGGGCGGGGCTTCGGTCGCGGAAGGGGGCGGGTTCGGGGTCGGGGCCGGCGGCCGCCCCACAGACGAACGCACCGCCGTCGCAGGTGCGGGGCGGTGCGCAGGGTCGGACGCGTCGCGTCGGGGACCTACGCGAG
>JARGGE010000413.1 GCA_029210865.1 Trueperaceae bacterium | reverse complement strand
GGTGTTGTCGCCCTGGAGCGGTCCGTGGGCGGCGAACCTGGTGCTGGGGGTCCTGGGCGCGCTGCTGCTGGTGGAGCGGGCGCGGCGGTGACGCGGCCCACCGGTCGCCCCGCGTCGCCGGCGCCCGAGGGCACCGTGGTAGCGTCATCGGCTCAGATGGAGGGCCTCAAGACCAGCCTGCTCGACGCCACCGCGTACCTGCCGCCGCAGGAGCGCGAGCGGATCGCGGCGGCCTTCGAGGTGGCCGAGGAAGCGCACCGCGGCGTGCGGCGCCGCTCCGGCGAGGCGTACATCACCCACCCGGTCGCCGTCGCCGCGCTGCTCGCCGAGATGCACCTCGACGGCGACGCCATCGCCGCCGGGCTGCTGCACGACACCGTCGAGGACACGGCGCTCACCTTCGACGACATCGAGGCGCGCTTCGGCGCCGCGGTGCGCCGCATCGTCGAGGGCGAGACCAAGATCTCCAAGCTGGCCGTGCGCGCCTACGAGGACGAGCAGGCGGAGAACCTGCGGCAGATGCTGCTCGCCATGGTGGGCGACGTCCGCATCATCCTCGTCAAGCTCGCCGACCGGCTCCACAACATGCGCACCCTGGCGGCGATGCCGCCGGCGAAGCAGCAGCGTATCGCGCGCGAGACCCTCGAGATCTTCGCGCCGCTCGCGCACCGCCTCGGCATCAACCACGTCAAGAACGAGCTCGAGGACCTCGCCTTCAGCTACCTCGACCCCGAGCGCCACCAGCAGCTGCGCCGCCAGGTGCGCATGCGCAGCGTGGAGCGCGAGACGTACGTGCGGGAGTCGATCGCGCTGCTCGGGCGACGATTGAGGACCGAGGGGCTGGCCTTCGAGCTCGCGGGGCGGTCGAAGCACCTCTACAGCATCCACCGCAAGATGCAGCGCGACGGCAAGGGCCTCGACCAGATCTTCGACCTCATGGCCATCCGGGTGGTGCTCGACGCCGAGACCGACGACCGGCCGGCGGCCGAGGCGGACGTCGCCGAGAAGGCGGCCTGCTACCGCGCCCTCGGGATCGTCCACAGCCTCTGGACCCCCATCCCCGGCCGCTTCAAGGACTACGTGGCGGTCCCGAAGCCGAACGGCTACCAATCGCTGCACACCACCGTGATCGGCCTGCTCGGCCAACCGATCGAGGTCCAGATCCGGTCGCGCCGCATGCACGAGGTGGCCGAGTACGGCGTGGCCGCCCATTGGGCGTACAAGCAGGGCATCGACGACGTCGCCGAGGTGGAGAAGCGGCTGGCGTGGATGGAGCAGCTGCTCGACGTCGACACCTCGGCGGAGTCGGCCGGCGCCTTCGTCGACGCGGTCAAGAGCGACCTCCTCGCCGAGCGCGTGCTCGTGTTCACCCCGGCCGGGGACGTCGCCAACCTGCCGCGCGGCTCGACGCCGCTCGACTTCGCCTACCAGGTCCACACCGAGATCGGCCACCGCTGCGTCGGCGCGCGGGTGAACGGCGAGATCGTGCCGCTCTCGTACGCGCTCCAGACCGGCGACCGCGTCGAGGTGCTCACCAACCGAAGCCAGACCTACGGACCGTCGCCCGACTGGCTGAACCTGGTCACCACCCGCTCGGCGCGACAGAAGATCCGCCACTGGTTCCGCGCGCAGGAGCGCGCCGGCATGCTCGAGAGCGGGCGGCGCTCGCTGGAACGCGCCCTGCGCCGGCGCCACCTGCCGGTCGCCTCGTCGCTGGCGAAGGCCAAGCTCGACGGCGTGGCGAAGACGCTCCTCAAGGCCGACTCGGCCGACGACGTCCTCATCGCGCTGGCCTCGAAGCGCTTGACGGTCAAGGCCGTCGTCGACGCGCTGGTGCCCGACCGGGCGGAGGGCCCGAAGCCGACCCTGCCGACGCCGCCCGCGTCCACGAAGAGCGTCTCGGGCGTCTTCGTCGAGGGGATGGACGCCCCGGCGAAGCTGGCCCAGTGCTGCGCGCCGGTCCGCGGCGACGACGTGGTGGGCTACATCACCCGCGGCCGCGGGGTCTCGGTGCACCGCGTCGATTGCCCCAACGTCAAGCACCTGATGGCCACCGAGGCCGAGCGCTTCGTCCAGGTCACCTGGGACACGCCGGCGGGCGAGGTGTTCCCGGTTGACTTCGAGATCTTCGCGATCGACCGCCCGGGGTTGCTGAAGGACGTGCTCGACGTCTTGGCCGCCATGAACAAGTCCGCCACCCGCGTCGCGGCCGACGTCCACAGCGCCAGCGAGGCGCGGATCCACGTCCGCATCGAGGTCAAGGACCAGGGCGAGATCGAGCACGTCAAGCAGAACGTCGCGCGGATCGCCGACGTCACCCGCATCTACCGGGCGCGACCGGGGCTCAAGGCGTGAGCGCCGACCGCCGCCGGGTGCTGTTCGTCTGCACCGGCAACATCTGTCGGTCGCCGACCGCCGAGGGCGTCCTGCGCACCCTCGCGGCGCGCGCCGGGATCGCGCTCGAGGTCGACTCGGCCGGCCTCCTCGCCGCCCACGCCGGCGAGCCGCCCGACCCGCGCGCGCGGGCGGCGGCGGCGCGGCGCGGGTACGACTTGGACGCGCTCCGCGCGCGTCCGCTGCGGGCGGAGGAACTGAGCGCCTTCGACCACGTGTGGGTGATGGACCGGGGCCACCTCAACCTGGTGCGGCGCCGCTTCGGCGACCACCCGCACGTGCAC
>JARGGE010000412.1 GCA_029210865.1 Trueperaceae bacterium | reverse complement strand
GGCGTGCTTGCAGCCGCCGATCGCGGCGAGCACCTGCTGCCGCACCTCCGCGGCCAGCTCCGGATGCGCCGCCAAGAACTCCGCCGCCTTCTCCTTCCCCTGACCCAACCGCACCTCACCGAACGCGAACCACGACCCGCTCTTCTGCACCACCTCCAGATCGCTCGCGATCCCCACCAGATCCCCCCACGCATCGATCCCCCGACCGAACACGATCTCGATCTCCGCCTCCCGAAACGGCGGCGCCACCTTGTTCTTCGTCACCTTCACCCGCACCCGGTTGCCCACCTTCTCACCGCCGACCTTCACGTCCCCCTTCCGCCGCACCTCCACCCGCACGCTCGCGTAGAACTTCAGCGCCCGCCCCCCCGGCGTCGTCTCCGGGTTCCCGTACAACACCCCGATCTTCTCGCGGATCTGGTTGATGAACAACACCGTCGTCCGCGACTTGCTCATCACCCCCGTCAACTTCCGAAGGGCCTGACTCATCAAGCGAGCCTGCAACCCCACGTGCGAATCCCCCATCTCCCCCTCGATCTCCGCCCGCGGCGTCAACGCCGCCACGCTATCGACCACCACCACGTCCACCGCCCCACTGCGCACCAACAACTCCACGATCTCCAACGCCTGCTCCCCCGTATCCGGCTGGCTCACCAACAACTCGTCGACGTCCACCCCCAACGCCTTCGCGTACGTCGGATCGAGCGCATGCTCCGCATCCACGAACGCCGCCACCCCACCCGCCTTCTGCGCCTCCGCCACCACATGCAACGCCAACGTCGTCTTCCCCCCCGACTCCGGACCGTAGATCTCCACCACCCGCCCCCGCGGGAACCCCCCCACCCCCAACGCCACGTCCACGCTCAGCGACCCCGTGCTCACCACCCCGAACGCCAACCCCCCCGGGTCGTCGCCCAACCGCATGATCGCCCCCTTACCGAACTGCTTCTCGATGCTGAGCAGAGCGCCCTTGAGGGCGCGCTGGCGGTCGACGTCGGAACCGGCGATGGTCATGACATGCTCCTCCCGGCCCGCTGGGCCGGCGCCGCCGATCGGGCGGCGCGATGGCGGCGAGCATACCTCATTTAGTGAGGTACGGCCGCGGTGCGCACCGCACCATGCCCCACCGGGGCGCCCGCCCTCGCCCCGGACCCTGCCGGAGCCGGGAGCGAGGCGGCAGCAGCCGAGCACCGCCCGGACCGGCGCGTCGACCCCCTACCCCGCGGCGGGGCGTCGCGGCGCCGGTCAGCCGGGCGCGCCGACGAGCAGCGCTAGGAGCAACGAGGACAGGCCGACGCCGGCGACGGCGACGAAGCGCATGGCCGTGCGGAACGAGCCGAGCACGTCGCGCTCGTCGAAGCGCGCCGTCCAGCGCAGCTGCCAGGCGCCCAAGGCCGCGAGGAACGCGGCGACCGCGAGGCCCCAAGCGACCCCCGCCCGCAGCGCGACCAGCCCGGCCAGGGCCGCCCCGCCGACCGCGGCGACGGCCGCCGCGACGCGCAAGGCGCGACGGGCGCCGAGCAGCACCGGCAACATCCGGTCGCCGCGGCGCCGATCCTCCTCGACCTGGCACGCCTGGCTGACCACGTAGAGCGCGAGCACCAGGAGGGCCGCCACGAGCAGGTAGGCGGCCGCCGTCGGGGTCGTCAGCAGCGCCCAGGCCTGGGGCCAGGTCGGCCGCACCGCCCAAGCCCCCGCGATCGCCCCCAAACCACCCTGCCCGAGCCCGACGGCGGCGAGCGCCGCCGCGGGCGCGGCCTTCCAGCGCGTCACCGGGTGCGAGTACGCCGTCGCGACGAGCAACAATGCGATCCACACGGCCAGGAACGGGCCGCCCACCCACGCCGCGAGCGGCGCCCCCGCGAGCTGCACCCACCAGGACCACGCGAGCAAGCCGCGGTCGACCGGAGGTGGCTCGGCGAGGCCGCCGATCGGCCCCTCGTCGCGGTCGTAGAACGAGTTCAGGGCGGTCGTGCCGCCGTAGAGGAAGACGTGGAGCGTCACCCAGGCGACGGCGAGCCGCCAGGGGTCGAGCGCGCCCGGGGCACCCGCGGTCGCCCACCAGGCGCCCCAGAAGAAGAGCGGGCTGAGCAGCAGGTTGAAGGGCAGCCGTAGGTGGCGCACCCACGGGTGGCGCCACGGCGCGCGCCAGGTTCACCGCGCAGTCGCACCGGCAGCGGCGGCCGGGCGCCGGCTCACCCCAACCCCTCCATGACGAAGCGGGCGCGCGTCCGGGTCGCCCACGGGGGACGCAGCAGGCGCCGCAGCGCCACGTCGCGCACGGCGGCGCCGGCGGCCCCTCGCGGGCGCCCCAGCGACGTGTTCCAGGCGGCCCGGGCGATCGCCCGCTGGGCGGCGCGCTGGCGTTCGCGGCCGACGGCGGCCAGGCGCGCACCGACGTCGCCCTCGGTCAGGCCGCGGTCGAGCGCCGCGGCGACCGCGGCAGCGTCGAGCCAGCCGAGGTTCATGCCCTGGCCGCCCATGGGGCTGAGCACGTGGGCCGCGTCCCCGGCCAGCAGCACGCGGTCCTGCCAGAACCGCTCCGCAAGCAGCCGCTGCACGCCGAAGGCGCTGGACCAGGAGCAGGCCGACCGCTCGAGATCGTTCCCCGTGCGCGCGGCCACGAGGCTGCGCACCCGGGACTCGGCGCCCTCGGTGACAAAGGCCGGCGTGGACGCCACCCAGCGCCGGATG
>JARGGE010000411.1 GCA_029210865.1 Trueperaceae bacterium | reverse complement strand
TGCCGATGATCGCCTGGGTCGGCATCGGCATCGCGGTGGCCGGCGCCGCGGTGGCCACCGGCGCGGACTTCGGACTGTCCGCCCGGGCCGTCGTCGGCGACGCGGACGACGTGCTCGTCGTCGCTCGTCACGAGCGTCACCCGCACGCCCTCGGCACGCCCCGCCGCCTGCGCGCCGTTGCGCACCAGGTTGCGGAAGACCTGCGCCAAGCGGTCCGGATCCGCGACGACGTCGCCCTGCTCGTCGGCCTCGAGCACCACGCCGGGGTAGGCGCGCACGACGCGCGCCAGCACGTCGCGCAGCGCCACCACCGACAGCTCGAGCGGCCGGGCGTCCTCGCCGCGCGCGACCACGAGCAGGTCCTGCGACGTGCGCAGCAGCTCCTGCGCCGCCTCGGCCGCCGCGCGAAGGGCCTCGTCGTCGCCCCGCTCGCGGCGCGCCGCCGCCAGGTGGTAGTGGACCAGCGTCAGCGGCCCGGCGAGCTCGTGGGCCACCTCGAGCAGGAAGGCGCGCTCGCGCTGCGAGCGATCGCGGATGGCGGCGAGCGTCTCGTTGAGCGCGTCGGTGAGGACACGGAGCTCGTCGTCGCCGCCCGTGTAGGCGATCGCGCCCGGCGCCGACGGGTCCACGTGCCGCGCCTCGTCCGCGACCCGTGCGAGCGGCCGCAGCGCGCGCCGCGCCACCGAGACCGCGAGCCAGACGGCCAGCAGACCGGCGGCGGCGGCGCCCGCCCACAAGCTGCGCGCCAGCTCCGCGCGGGTGGCCAACGCGTCCTCGATGTCGTGGGCGACCCGGATCGTGGCGCCGCCGTCGCGCCATGGGGTGCTGCCGACGAGCGCGCGGCGCCCGTCGAGCACCCGGACCGCGGCGCTCGCGACGAGCGGCAGCTGGGCGGCGGCGCCCCACGACAGCACGGTCGTGCCGTCCGCGGCGACGATCTGGACGGCCGTCCCGGGCACCGCCGGGTCCACGAACGAGGCCCCCAGCACCGGCCGGTCGAGCAGCGCCGCCATGCGCCCCAGGTCGTCGTCGAGGAGCCGGCGCATCGAAGCGTCCTGCTGGCGCACGAAGCCGCCGTACGCCAGCGTGCCGAAGGCCGCGACGACGCCGAGCGTCAGCGCCGCGCTGCTCGCGGCGACGCGGGTGGCGAGCCTCAAGGACCCTCCCCGCGGACCACGTAGCCGAGCCCCCGGATCGTCTCGATCACGCGATCGAGCCCTGCCTTCGTCAGCTTCTTGCGGACGCGCGAGACCAGCACCTCGATCGCGTTCGACTCGGGCTGCTGATCGGCGTAGAGCCGGTCTTCGAGCGTGTGCTTCGAGAAGACGCGGTCGGGGTACTCGAGCAGCAGCGCCAGCAGGTGGTACTCCTGCGCCGACAGCTCGACGGGCGCACCGTCGACGAAGCAGCTGCGGTCGGCGAACGACAGCTCCAGCGGGCCCCAGCGCATCTGCCCCCCGCGCGACCGCGCGCGCATCCGCGCGTACACCCGCGCGAGCAGCTCCTCCATGTCGAAGGGTTTGCTCACGTAGTCGGCCGCCCCGGCGTAGAGGCCGCGCACCCGGCTCCCCACGTCGCTGCGCGCGGTGAGCATGATCACGTCGGCCGGGTTGCCCTCCAGCTGGGCGGCCACGTCGATGCCGTCCATGTCCGGCAAGTTGAGGTCGAGCAGCACCAGGTCGAAGCGCTGCGTCTCGGCCAGGAACAGCGCGTCCCCACCCGTGTGGGCGACGGCGGTCTCGTACGCGCGCCCCAGTTCGCGCGCCAGCGCCTCCGCCAAGCGCTCTTCGTCTTCCACGATCAGGATGCGCCCGCTCGACACGTCGACCTCCTCGCCACGGCGCGGCCGACCTCGAGGGTTCGCGTCCGCGCCGCTCCCCCCTCGAGTGTCGGCCCGGGCCCGAGCCCTCGAAGCGGCATCCGTCACTCCACCCACCAGAACGAGTCACCGTCAGGTTGGGGTCAGGACCGCCGACTACCTTCGACGTGGATACCACCGCGCGCCCGTACGGGCGCGACGCCGAGGAGGCGACCGCATGAAACGAACCCTGATCACCTTGATGGCCATGGCCCTCTTCGGGCTGGCGCTCGCGGGACCGCCCGTCGACGTCCAACTGGTGTGCGGCGAGGCCGAGGACGCACCGATCATCGGCGTCGCCAGCCTCGTCGAGGACCAACTGCACCTGTCCGTGATCGACGGGGCGCTCGAGGCGTGCCTGGACGGCGTCTTCGGCGTGCTCGACGGCGTGACGGTCTTCACCGTGGCCTACACCCTCGAGGACGACGTCGCCAGCAACGTGCAGGTCACGTTCGCCGAGGACGAAGCCTACACGCCTTCGCTTTCGTACGCGGCGGTGCCCGCGGTCGCCGTCGAAGGCAAGCTCGGGGCCCAGCGGAACCGGGCCGCGGCCTTCGAGCGGGCCGCCCAGGCCCGCGAGCGGGCGCAGGAGCACGCCGACGAACCGCCGATGGACGCGCCGGACGACGGCGACCAGGACCGCGACCAAGACCGCGACCAAGACCGCGAGGACTGCGACCCGGCCTGCGACGGCGACGGGCCCGGCGGACCGCCTGCCGACCTGCCCGCGCCGGCGGACCGCGGCCGTCCCTGACGGCGCCCGCACGACGCACCCTCCCCCCACGACCGCGGGGCCGAAGCTTCGGCCCCGCGGTCGTCTCGCGGTAGGGTCGCCCG
>JARGGE010000410.1 GCA_029210865.1 Trueperaceae bacterium | reverse complement strand
TGCAGTGCCCGGCTGGCTTCGCGCACGGTCTCGACCAGCACCGTGACGTGCTCCGGATCGATGTCGGGCGTGATGCCGTGGCCGAGGTTGAAGACGTGGGCGCCGCCGAGGCCCGCCTCGAGCACGCCGCGGACCTCGTCCTCGAGCGCGTCGATCGGACCGAGGAGCGCGGCCGGGTCGAGGTTGCCCTGCAGCGCCTTGCCGGGGGCGACCGCGCGCCAGACGCCGAGCGGCCGGCGCCAGTCGACCGACAGCGCCTCGCACGGCAGCGCCGCCACCTCGCGCTCGAGGTGGGCGCCATCGAGGGCCAGGTAGATGCGGGGCACGTTCAGGTCGGCGAGGCCGTCCAACACGCGCTTGGCGTATGGCGCACCGAAGCGCGCGTACGTGGCGGCGTCGTGCAGGCCCACCCACGAGTCGAACAGCTGCACCGCCTGCGCGCCAGCGGTCACCTGCATGCGCAGGTAGGCGACCTGTGCGTCGGCGAGCTTGCCGAGCAGCGCGTGGGCGGCCCCGGGCTCGGCGCGCAGGAAGGCGCGGAAGCGCGCGTACTCCTTGCTGCCCGAGCCCTCGACGGCGTAGGTCGCGAGCGTGAGCGGGGCGCCGCCGAAGCCGAGCAGGGTCGCCCCAGGGTGCTCGCGGGCGAGCTCGTCGCGCAAGAGCCGGATCGCGTCGCCGACGAACGGCGCCACCTCGTCCTCGGTCGGGACGCGCAGGGCGTCGACCGCGGCCCGATCGCGCACCGGCGCGCGCAGCACCGGGCCTGGGCGGAAGTCGAGGTCGAGCCCCATCGGCGGGAGCGGCGTCATGATGTCGCTGAACAGGATCGCTCCGTCCATGCCGTACCGGCGCACCGGCTGCAGCGTCACCTCGGCGGTCAGCTCGGGCGTGCGCGCCAGCGTCCAGAAGTCGTGGCGCTCCTTGAGGGCGCGGTACTCGGGCAGGTGGCGGCCCGCCTGACGCATCACCCAGACGGGCGCGCGCGGCGTGTCCTCCCCCTGCAAGGCACGGAGCAACAGGCTCATCGGGTCTCCTCGTGGTCGGGTTCGGCCTCGGGCGTGAAGCGGTAGCCGACGCCCCAGACGGTGTGGATGTGGACGGGGGCGGACGGGTCGGGTTCGAACAGGCGCCGCAGGCGCAGCACCACGTTGTCGATCGTGCGCGAGGACGGGAAGGCGTCGTCGCCCCAGACGACGTCGAGGATGTCGTCGCGGCCGACGACCTGCCCCGCGCGCTCGGCGAGCAGGCGCAGGATGCCGACCTCGCGGACGCCGAGCTGCTCGCGCCGGCCGTCGGCGAGGGTGGCGGTCCAGGCGCGCAGGTCGACCTCGTGCCCACCGAAGCGCAGCAGGTCGACCGGCGGCGTGCCCGTGGTCCAGCCGCGGCGGCGCAGCAGCGCGTCGACCCGGAGCAGGAACTCGGGCAGGTGGAACGGCTTCGCCAGGTAGTCGTCGCCGCCGGACTTGAGCCCCCGGACGCGGTCCTCGGGCTCGCCGCGGGCCGACAGGAAGAGGACCGGGGTGGCGTCGCCGGCGGCGCGGCGCCGTTCGCACAGCGCGTAGCCGTCCAGCGCCGGGAGCATGACGTCGAGCACCACCAGATCGGGCGCCGCGCGCGTCCACGCGCGCTCGCCCGCGACGCCGTCGCCGGCCACCGACACGTGGTACCCCTCGGCCTCGAGGTTGTCGCGCAGCACGTCGGCGAGCGCTCCCTCGTCCTCGATGACGAGGACGTGCGCGCTCACGCAGCGGCCTCCGCGGTCCGCGGCGTCGCCGACGCCGCGGCGTCGGCGGCCACGCGCCGCGGCAACACGACCGTGAAGCGCGCGCCGCGCCCGTCGGGGTTCTCCTCGGCGCGCACCCAGCCGTGCATCGACTCGACGATCGAGCGCACCAGATGCAGCCCCAGGCCGACGCCGGTGCTCGTGCGCGTCATCTCGTCGCCGGAGCGGTAGAAGCGGTCGAACACCTGCTCGCGCTCCTCGCGCGTGAGCCCCGGTCCCTCGTCGTCGACGTGCAGCCGCACCAGGTCGCCGGCGGCGTCGAGCGCGACGCGCACCCGCTTCACCGGTGCGGGATCGTACTTGACCGCGTTGTCGAGCAGGTTGTGCACCACGATCGCGAAGGCCTCGGGGTCGAGCGACACCGACAGCGGCTCGGACGCGTAGGCGACGCTCAGCTGGGCGCCGCGCGCCTCGAGGCCCTCGCGGGCGCGGCCCACCAGCCCCTGCACCACCGCGTTCAGGTCGACGGCGGCCAGCACCGGCGGCGCCTCGGCGTGCTGCAGTCGGGCGCTGGCGAGCACCTGGTCGCTCGTGCGCTCGAGGCGGTCGAGCTCGGTCTCCATCTTGCGCAGGTACGCGACCGTCCGCTCCGGCGAGGCCGGCCGCAGGATCAGCGTCTGCACGAGCAACCGCAGCGTGCCGATGGGGGTCTTGAACTCGTGGGTGACCGCCGACAAGAAGTTCTGCTGCCGGCGCTTGAGCTCGCGCTCGGTGCGCAGGCTGCCCGCGATCAGCCACAGCATCGCCAGGATGACGAGGACGAAGAAGGGCCCCTCGAAGGCGAACATCCGCTGCGCGGAGCGGGTGGCGGCCGACGCGACGCGCTCCGCCTCGGGGTCGACCTCGAGCCCCCCCGCCCCGGCTGGCCGCAGGTGCGGGTAGCGCTCGAGGAGCTCGCCCTGCGACGCGGGATCGCCCTGCAGGAGCGCGTTGGTGGTCGCGACGTCGCGGTCCCA
>JARGGE010000040.1 GCA_029210865.1 Trueperaceae bacterium | reverse complement strand
CGCGCGTCCGGGCGCGCCACCGGGTACGCGCTCAAGCGCTCGCGGCGGCGCTCCTTGAGCTCGAGGAGCACGTCGAGGTCGAGGCCGTTCGGGTCGTGGAGCGCGCCGCTGGAGTCCGAGCAGGCGACCACTCGGGCGCCGAGCTGCTGCAGCTTGGCGATCGCGTGCAGCGCGACGTTGCCGCTCCCCGATACCAGGCACGTGGCGCCTGCGAGCGACGCGCCGCGGGCGCGCGCGACGTGGTCGGCGAAGTAGGCGAGGCCGTGCCCGGTGGCCTCCTTGCGGCCCGGCGACCCGCCCCAGCCGAGCCCCTTGCCGGTGAGCACGCCCGCCTCGAAGCGGTTGGTCAATCGCCGGTATTGGCCGAAGAGGTAGCCCAGCTCGCGCTGACCGACGCCGATGTCGCCCGCCGGCACGTCGGTGTCCTCGCCGAGGTGGCGGTGCAACTCGGTCATGTAGCTCTGGCAGAAGCGCATGACCTCGGCGTCGCTGCGCCCCTTGGGGTCGAAGTCCGAGCCCCCTTTTCCGCCGCCGAGCGCGAGCCCCGTCAGGGCGTTCTTGAAGACCTGCTCGAAGGCGAGCGCCTTCACCACGTCGAGGTCCACGCTCGGGTGGAAGCGCAGGCCCCCCTTGTACGGTCCCAGCGCGCCGTTGAACTGGACGCGGAAGCCGCGCTGGACGTGCACGCGGCCGCGGTCGTCGACCCACGGGACCCGGAAGGCGAGCTGGCGCTCGGGTTCGAGGAGCCGCTCGAGCAGGCCCAGGTCGAGCAGCTCGGGCCGCGCGTCGAGCAGCGGGCCGAGCGACGCCAGAACCTCGTGGACGGCCTGCAGGAAGGCCTCGTCGCCGGGGTTGCGGGCGATGGCCGCGGCGAAGGCCGGGCGGACCGGTTCGGGCAGGGGGGCGTGGTCCATCGAGAGCGCCTCCAGGGCATGGCTTGGGCCCGACGTTACCACCCGGCCGGGCCGCGACGCCGGGCGGCTCCCGTACGGTGGCGGACCACCGCAGCCTGGCCTACCGAACGTTAGGTCGAGGCGCGGTACGACGGTGCGGCGCGGCGACCGGAGCGGTCGCCGCGCGGTCGGTCCCGGCGCCGGGCGCCGCGACCGACGAAGGGGGCTCCGTCGTGCCGCGATTCTTCCGCATCGTCCTGCCTGCGCTCGTCACGCTCGTCTGGATCGCCTCGAGCGGCGTGGGCGGGCCTTTCTTCGGCTTGCTCACCGAGGTGCAGTCGACCTCCCAGAACGACTTCTTGCCCGCGAGCGCCGAGTCGACGCGCGCCCTCGAGCTGTAGGCCGCCTTCGGTGACGCCGGCGGCCACCCGCGATCGTCGTCATCGAGGTGCCGGACGGCGCCGACGAGGCCCTCCAGGCGCAGCTCCGCGAGCGCATCGCCGCCGCCGCGTCGATCGAGGGCGTGGGGGTCGCCTCCCCGCTGCTGCCCTCGGCGGTGGGCGCCGAGGGCGGTCCGCCGCGCGCCTTCCAGGCCTTCGTGCCCATCGACGGGTCGCCCGCCGAGGTGGTGGCCGAGGTCCGCGCCTCGCTGGATGCGCTTCCCGGCGGCGCGATCGCGTACGTCACCGGCCCCGCGGGTTTCGTCGCCGACCTGGTCGAGGCCTTCGGCGAGATCGACGGCATCCTGCTCGTGGTCACCGTCGTGTCCGTGCTGCTCATCCTGCTGGTCGTCTACCGCAGCCCGGTCCTGCCGCTGCTGGTGCTGCTCTCTGCGGTCGGCGCGCTCGCCAACGCGGTGGTGGCGGTCTACTTCATGGCCAAGTGGGGCTGGATCAAGCTCAACGGCCAGGCGCAGGGGATCCTCTTCATCCTGGTCATCGGCGCGGCCACCGACTACGCGCTCCTGCTGGTCTCGCGCTTCCGCGAGGCGCTGCGCGCCGAGGCGTCGGTGGTCGCGGCCATCCGGCGCGCGTGGCGCGGGGCCTTCGAGCCGATCCTCGCCTCGGGCGGCACCGTCATCGGCGGCGTGCTCGTGCTGCTGATCTCCGACCTGACGTCGGACCAGGCGCTCGGTCCGGTCGCGGCGGTGGGCATCGCGGTGGCGATGTTCGCCTCGCTCACGTTCCTGCCTGCGCTGCTCGCGCTCTTCGGGCGCGGCGCCTTCTTCCCCTTCCCGCCGCGGCTGGCCTCGAGCGCGGTGCGCGCCTCGCCGGTGGTCCACACCAAGGGCTTCTGGGTCCGCGTCGCCGACCTCGTCGGCCGCCGCCCACGGTACGTCTGGGTGACGACGACCGTCGCGCTGGGGGTGGCCGCGGCCTTCGCCCCGGCCTTCGACGCCCGTGGGGTGGCGCAGACCGAATTCGTCCTGGGGGCGACCGAGTCGCGCGCCGGCCAAGACGTGCTGGCGCGCTACTTCGAGGCCGGCACCGGCGACCCCGTCGTCGTGATCGGCGACGCGGCGCAGGCGGAGACGCTCCTCGCCGTCGTCGAGGGGGTCGACGGGATCGCCTCGGCGGCGCTCACGCGCGCCGGCTTCGCCGGACCCCCGTCGGCCGAGGCCGGACGAGGCTCCGCCGAAGCGCGAGCGCCGTCCGCGCGCCCCGTGTTGGTCGCGAGCGTCGACGGGCGCGACCTGGTCGAGGTGCGGGCCACGCTCGCCGTCGCCCCCGACTCCGACGCCGCGATCGCGGTGGTGGGCGAGCTGCGCACGGCGGTGCGGGCGGTGGACCCGACGGCCGCGGTGGGGGGGAGCACGGCCACCGACCTCGATACCCGCGCGACCGCCCGGGCCGACCTGTGGCGCATCATCCCGCTCGTGCTCGTGGTCATCACCCTGATGCTCATGCTCCTGCTGCGCTCGGTGCTGGCGCCGCTCCTGCTCATGGCGACGAACGTCCTCTCGTACTTCGCGACCCTCGGGGTGGGGGGCTGGTCTTCGAGCGGGTGCTCGGGCTGCCGGGGGCGGACCCCGTGGTGCCGCTCTTCGCGTTCGTGTTCCTGGTGGCGCTCGAGATCGACTACAGCATCTTCCTGATCAGCCGCATCCGCGAGGAGACGCTGGTGCGCGGCACCCGCTGGGCGGTGCTGGTGGGGCTCCGCGTCACCGGCGGCGTGATCACCTCGGCCGGCATCGTGCTGGCGGCGACCTTCGCGGCGCTCGCGGTCATCCCGCTGCTGTTCCTGCTGCAGATCGCCTTCCTGGTGGGCTTCGGGGTGCTGCTCGACGCCCTCGTCGTCCGCTCCTTCCTGGTGCCCGGGCTGTTCTACGACCTCGGCAAGGTGGTGTGGTGGCCGTCGCGCTTGGCGCGCCGCGACGAGGCGAACCTGCCGGGGCCGTCGCCGGCGAGCGCGTCCGAGCGCCGCGCGCCGCGCGTCGGGACGGTCTGACGGCGTTCGGCTTGCCCTCGAGGGGGCACGTCTGCTAGCATTGCCGTTCTGGGTCGCGACGGCCATCGGCCACCGCCCCCACCCTGGATCGGCACCACGCCTGCGAGGCCTCGAGCCCAAGCGGAGCGTGCTCGTACGCACGTCGCCCCGACCCCGGCTCCACGCCGGCCGCGGGCATCGGAGGTAGGAGACAGCATGTACGCGATCATCGAGACCGGCGGCAAGCAGTACCGCGTCCAACCCGGCGACGTCCTTCGCCTCGAGAAGCTCGACGCCGTGGCCGGCGCCACCGTCGACTTCCCCGTCCTCATGCTCGGCGGCGACGAGGTCAAGGTCGGCACCCCGCGGGTCGAGGGCGCCTCGGTGAAGGCCGAGGTCGTGGCCCACGGGCGCGGCGAGAAGATCCACATCTACAAGTTCAAGGCCAAGGCGAACTACCGGCGCCACACCGGCCACCGCCAGCCCTACACCGAGGTCCGCGTCACCGACATCGTCGGCTGACCGCGCGAGGGAGACCACCATGGCTCATAAGAAAGGCGTCGGCAGCTCCAAGAACGGACGCGACAGCCAGTCCAAGCGTCTCGGCGTGAAGCGCTTCGACGGCGAGGTCGTCACCGCCGGCCACATCCTCGTCCGCCAGCGCGGCACCAAGTTCAAACCCGGCCGCAACGCCGGCCTCGGCAAGGACTTCACCATCTTCGCCCTGCGCGACGGTGTCGTCCGCTTCGCCGACAAGGGCGCCAAGGGGCGCTTCATCAGCATCGAAGAGACCCCGTCCGAGGCGATCGCCGCCGACTGACCGCCGCTCGCCGGTCGCGCTCCGCGCGCGACGGACCCAGCCCGTACCCCCCGCGCGCGGCCTCCGGTCGCGCGCGCGTCGCATGAAGCGCGCCGAACCCGCGCGTGAAGCGCGCCGAACCCGCGCGTGAAGCGCGCCGAACCCGCGCGTGAAGCGCGCCGAACCCGCGCGCCGGCGCCCCTGCGCGCCACCCGAGAGGACCCGTCCCCATGCCCTTCCGAGACGTGATCGAGATCCGCGTGCAAGGCGGCAAGGGCGGCGATGGCGGGATGTCGTTCATGCGCCTGAAGTACATCCCCAAGGGGGGTCCAGACGGCGGCCACGGCGGCAACGGCGGGTCGGTGTGGCTCGAGGCGATCGATGACGTGACGTCGCTCGATCGGCTGGTGACGCGCCAGGTCTACAAGGGGGGCACCGGCCTCCAGGGCGAGGGGCGCGAGCGCGCGGGCGCGTACGGCGCCGACGTCACCATCCCTGTCCCCATCGGCACGCTCGCGATCGACGCGGACACGGGCGAGGTGCTCGCCGACCTACTGGAGGTGGGGCAGCGCGCCTGCGTCGCCGTCGGGGGGATCGGGGGGCGCGGCAACGCCGCCTTCGCCAACTCGTACCGCCGTGCCCCGCGCTTCGCCGAGTACGGCACGCCGGGGGAGAACCGGCGCCTGCGGCTCGAGCTGCGGACGATCGCCGACGTCGGCCTGGTCGGGTACCCGAACGCCGGCAAGTCGAGCCTGTTGGCGGCGCTCTCGAACGCGCGCCCCAAGGTCGCCTCGTACCCGTTCACCACGCTCACCCCCAACCTGGGGGTCGTCGACCGGCACCACGAGCGCTTCACGGTCGCGGACGTCCCCGGCATCGTCGAGGACGCGCACCTGGGCAAGGGGCTCGGCCTCGAGTTCCTGCGGCACGTCTCGCGCACGCGGCTGCTCGCCTTCGTGCTCGACGTCGCCGCCGACCCGCTCGCGCACCTGGCGTCGTTGCGCGAAGAGCTGCAGGCCTACGACCCCGACCTGCTCGAGAAGCCGGCGCTGGTGGTCCTCAACAAGATCGACCTGGTCGACGCCGACGTGGTGGAGGCCGGGGTCGAGCTGCTCGCGGACTTCGGTCTGCCGGTGCTGCCGGTCTCCGCGGTCCGCGGGGACGGACTCACGGAGCTCGTCGGCGCGCTGTTCGAGCTCTTGCCCTCGGCCCCGGCGCCCATCGCGACCCCGACCACCCCGCGCGTCGTGGCCCACGAACCGATCCGCGTCGTCCGCGACGAGAGCGGCCTCGGTTGGGTGGTCCACGGCCGCGAGCTCGAGGACCTGGTCCACCGCTTCGACTCGCTCAACCGCGACGCGGTGGCGTACCTGCAGCGGCACTTCCTCAAGATGGGCGTCCACAAGCTGCTCGGGAAGGCGGGCGCCCAGACCGGCGACGACGTCCGGATCGGCGACGCGGTGTTCGAGTACTTCGACGAGGCGGCCGTCGAGGTGGCCATGCGGGCCGAGGAGGCGGCCGAGGCGGCGGACGAGGCGGCGGCGGAGCGCCGCTACCTCGCGGCCGTGGATGTGGACGGCGACGCCCCGGACGCGGCCGCGGACGGCCCCGCGGACCCGTGCTAACGTGACGCCGACGACGGAGAGCGGCGCGGTCAGCGCCCGCGACTCCGTCCGTCTGGTTGCGCCATGAGTGAGACCCCCCCTCCCGTCGTCCCGCTGCCCCCGGCCGGTCCCTGCCGGCGTCCGAGCATCGCGCCGTACTGCGAGCGCGTCCGCGCGAAGCTCTCGCCCGAGCGCTTCGCCCACGTGATGCGTGTGGCCGAGCTGGCGGAGGCGATCGCGCTGGCGAACGGCTTCGACGCCGGGGAGAAGCGCGCGACCTGCCTCGCGGCCGTGCTGCACGACGTCGCCCGCGAGGAGAGCGACGCGCGGTTGCTCGAGCTCGCGCCCCCCGAGAACGACCTCGAGCGCGAGCACCCGATGGCGGTCCACGGACGCGCCGGCCGGCGCCTCGCGGAGGCCTGGGGGATCGTCGACGAGCGCGTGCTCGACGCCATCGAGGGGCACGTGTTCGGTCCCCGCCCCGGCGACCGCATCGGGATGGCCGTCTACGTCGCCGACGTCTCCGAGCCTGGCCGCGGCTTCAACGGCGACGTTCGCGACCTGGCGATGCACCACCTGGAGCGCGCCTTCCGGCGCGCGGTGGAGACCAAGGTCCGGTATCTGACCAGTCGAGGCAAGCGCGTCCACCCGCGTACGCTGCAGGTCCATGACGAGCTCACCCACCCCTCCTGAGCCCGCCCGCGTTCGCCGTCGGCGCGCGCGGCTGCTGCAGCTGCTCGGGCTGACGGTGGCGCTGGTGGGCCTGGTCGGCTTCTGGCTCGACCGCGACGTCGCGCGGAGCGAGCTCACCGAGGAGCAGCGAGAACTGCTCGGGGTGGAGGAGGGGGCCTCCGTGCTCTCCTTCGTCCTGGCCGGGCGCGACCACACGTACTACGAGGGTTACAGCACCCCGGTCCTGGGCGCCGACGGCAACCCCCTCCTCGACGCGAACGGCCAGGTCGCGGCCTGGAACTACACCGGCCCCCGAGGCGTCGACGGCAACCGCACCGACACGATCCTCTACGTCTCGGTGGTCGACGACCTGGTCACCATGATCGCCATCCCGCGCGACCTGTACCTCGAGGGACCCGAGACGCGGATCAACGCCGTGTACGCGAAGGGGGGCGCAGAGGGGCTGCGCCGCACCGTCGAGGAGCTGCTCGGGCTGCCGGTCGACTACTACGCGGTGATCAGCCTCGACGTGTTCGAGCACGTGGTCGACGCGCTCGGGGGCGTCGAGGTGAACGTGCCGTACCGCATGCTCTACACCGACCACGCCGCGGGCCTGCGGATCGACCTGCAACCGGGCGCGCAGCTGCTCGACGGCGGGGACGCGGCCGGTTTCGTGCGCTTCCGCGAGACCTTGCGCGGCGACATCGACCGCCTCGACCGCGTGAAGACGCTGGCGTACGCCGTCCTCGACCGCTTGCGCGAGCTCAACCTGCGCGCCGTCACCCTGCTGCCCGACCTGGTCGACGCGGTGTTCGCCGACGTCGAGACGAACGCGAGCCCGGCGCTCGTGCGCGAGTTCGCGCCGCGGCTCGCGCGGCTGCAGCTGCGCTCCGCGACCTTGCCCACCGAGGAGCGCGAGGGCTCTGCCGCAGCCTTCTACGACCGTCAGGCCGTCGAGGCCTTCCTCGCCGCGACCTTCGGCGGCGTGGCCCGCGCCTGGGTCGACGCCCCCGAGGCGACCGTCGAGGTGGTCGACCGCAGCGGGCGCGAGGGGACCGGGGCCGCCTACGTCGCGCAGCTCGTCGCCATGGGGGTCCCCGAGGAGCGGCTGGTGCTCTCCGAGGGCTCGTTCGACCCCGCCCCCAGCCGCCTGGTCGTCACCGCCCCGCACTGGAGCGACGCCGACTACTACGCCGACCTGCTCGGCCTCGGCAAGCAACAGACCGACCGCCTGCGCGCCGTCCGTGGCCGCGAGGTCGGCATCCAACTGGTGCTCGGCGACGACGCCGGCACCCCCCACCCCGATCCCGCAGCGTGGACGCCCACGTCCGACCTGGCCCTGGCGCCGGTCGCCGTCCCGCTCGCCCCGGCGCCCTGAGCGCCCCGAGGAGCCCGAGTGTCCGATCCCATCACCGCCGTCCCCCCCAAAGCCCCCGCGACCCCCGCGGTCCCCGCTGAGGTCCAAGCGATCGTCGACGCCCTCGACGACAAGCGCGCCCTCGACATCGCCGTGCTGCACCTCGAGCAGGTGTCCTCGAGCCTCGACTGGTTCGTCGTCGCCTCCGGGGAATCGGTGTTGCAGCTGCAGGCGATGGAGGCCGAGGTCCGCGAGCGGCTCAAGGCGAGCGGCGCGCGCCTCAAGGGCGTCGAAGGGCCGTCGAACCGCTGGGTGCTCATGGATTACGGCGGGGTGGTCGCGCACCTGATGAGCCCGGAGGCCCGCGAGTTCTACGACCTCGAGGGGCTCTGGGCCGACGCGCCGCGCGTGCCGGTGGTCCCGAGCTGACGGGCGGCGATGCGGCGGCCACCGACCCGGGGGTCCGCGACCCGGGCATCGACGCCGGCCCGCACTGGGCGGAGGCGCTCGCTCGTCGCACGCTCGAGGCGCGCGGTTGGGCGACGCTCGACGCGAACGTGCGCACCCGCGGCGGCGAGCTCGACCTGGTGATGGAGGACGCGGGCGTCGTCGTGTTCGTCGAGGTGCGGCAGCGCCGGGCTGGTGCCGCCGTCGCGGCCGCCGAGAGCCTGGACGAGCGCAAGCAGCGTCGCGTGCGCCGAGCGGCGCTGCTCTGGCTCGCGCGCCACGGTCGCCACGAGGCGGCGGTGCGCTTCGACGCCGTGCTCGTCGACGGCGGGCGCTCGGCGCCCCAGCTGCGCCACGTGCGCGACGCGTTCTGAGGGAGGCCCCGTGAAGCAGATCGCCATCGTCGACGTCGGGTCGAACACGGCGAAGTTGATCGCCTTGGCGTACGAGCCTGGACGCCGGTGGCGTCAGCTCGACGAGTTGCGTGCGGTCGTGCGGCTCTCCGAGGGGCTCGAGGCCGGCGGCGCGCTGCAGCGCAAACCGTTCGCGCGCGGCCTGGCCGCCTTGCGCACCTTCGCCAGCTACGCCCGCGCGGCCGGGGTCGACGACCTGGTTGCGACCACCACGAGCGCCGTGCGCGACGCGAGCAACGGGGCCGACTTCGTCGCCGCGGCGCAGGCGATCGGCGTCGACCTGCGGGTCCTCGGCGGCGAGGAGGAGGCGCGCACCGGCGCGCTCGCGGTCGCGAACGGCTTGGGCGTGCGCGACGCGGTCACGCTCGACCTGGGCGGCGGCAGCTTCCAGCTCGTCGAGCTGCGCGAGCGCCGCTGGCACCGGGGGGGCAGCTGGCCGCTGGGCGCGGTGCGCGCCACCGACCGCTTCCTTCACGGCGACCCGCCCAAGGGGAAGTCGCTGCGCGCGCTCGTCGAGGCCACGCGGGCCGCCGTCGATCCCTGGTTCGCGGCCGGCGGACCCGTCGGCACCTTCGTGGGCGTGGGGGGGACCCTGCGCAACCTGGCGAACGTCCATCAGAAGCGCGTGGGGTACCCGCTCGACCTCCTGCACGGCTACCGCCTGCCGGCGGCCGACCTGGCCGCGCTTGCGACCGAGCTCGCCGGCATGACGACCGCACAGCGCGCCGCGGTCGCCGGCCTGAACCGCGACCGCGCCGACATCATCGCCGCCGGCGCGACCGTCATCGCCGCGGTCGTCGCGAGCGCGGGCGTGCCCGAGGTCGTCGTCTCGGGGCAGGGGCTGCGCGAGGGGCTCTTCTACCCGTACCTGCTGCCCGATGCGCCCGACCACTTGCTCGACGACGTCCGCACCTTCTCGGTGCTGAACCTGATGCGCCAGTACCACGACGACCCGGCCCACAACGGCCACGTGCGCGCGCTGGCGCTGACGCTGTTCGACGCGCTGGCGGGCGTGCACGGCCTCGGCCCCGCCGAGCGCGAGCTGCTCGGCCACGCCGCCTGGATCCACGACGTCGGCATGGCGGTCGACTACTACCGCCACGAGCACCACGGGCTCATGCTCACGCTGGGGCGGGCGCTGCCCGGCTTCGACCACCGCGAGCAGGTGCTCCTGGCGCTGCTCGTGCGCTACCACCGCAAGGGCACGCCCAGCGTGGACGGCTTCGAGGCGCTCCTCGCCCCGGGCGACCTCGCGCGCCTGACGACGCTGGCCGGGATGCTCCGGCTCGCCGAGTACCTCGAGCGCGGCAAGGCGCAGCGCGTGACCGGGGTGGACGTGGAGCTGGACGGCGACGAGGTCCGCGTGCTGGCCCGCTCCGAGGGCGACGTCCACGTCGAGGTCGAGGCCGCCTCCCTGCGCCGCGACCTGCTCGCCGCGGCCCTCGGTCGCCGGGTGACCGTGCTCGGACGCGACGAGGTCGACCCGTGACCGCGGCGGGCGCGCCGGCCGGGGGGTCCGATCGCGTCCGGGTCAAGGTGTGCGGCCTCACCCGACCCGAGGACGCCGCCGCGGCCGAGGCCGCGGGTGCCGACGCCCTGGGCGTCATCTTCGCGGCCCGTTCGCGCCGCCGCGTCGACGCCGTCCAGGCGCGCCGGGTCCTCGACGCGGCCGGACCGTTCGTCGCGCGGGTGGGCGTCTTCGTCGACGCGCCCGTGGACGAGGTGCTCGCGACCGTCGCCGCGGCCCGTCTGGGCGTGGTCCAGCTCCACGGGCGCGCGGACGCCGCGACCGTGGCCGCGATCGCCGCGGTGGTGCCCGTGCTGCGCGCGGTGTCGTGGACCCCGGGCCTCGATCCGGCCGCGCTCGACCTCGGCTCGGTGGCCGCGCTGCTCGTCGACGGTCCCGAGCCGGGGAGCGGTCGCGCCTTCGACTGGGACGCGGCGGCCGCGCGCCTCGCCGGCGGCCCCCGGTGGGTGCTGGCCGGCGGCCTCACGCCCGAGACGGTCGCGGGCGCCATCGCGCGCTTGCGGCCCTACGCCGTCGACGTGGCCTCGGGGGTCGAGGCGGCGCTGGGGGTCAAGGACCCCGCCAAGCTGCGGGCCTTCGTCGCGGCGGTGCGCGGTGCCTGAAGGCGGTGGCCGGTGCCCGAAGGGCACGAATCGGACCCGCGGGTTCGCAGCGCCGGACCCCCTCGGGGCGCCCGGACGCGACCCGAACGGCCTTCGCGCGATGTCCACAATCCGGGGGACGTTGTCCACAGGGGTGTGGACAACGGCCGCGCGCGCGGCGTGGGACGGGTCACAGAGCGGGCTTAGCGATTAGAGCCGTCCAGGACGACGGTTCTCCCATGGAAGCCGGAACCTCGACCCCTACCAGACGGCGCCCGAGTTGTCAAGCGACGGATCGGTTATCCACAGAACCGGTCGCTTATCCACACGCAGGGGAGGGCGTTAGGATAGGGGTCCGGCGGGCCCGAAGGCCCGTCCTCCTGGAGGCTCCATGAACGCGATCTCCATCTCCGACGCCCGCCGCTTCTCGCTCGCCGAGGTGCAGCGCCGCACGCTCGCCGACCTGCCGGGCCTCGCGCTCGAGCTCGTGTGCTTCGAGGCGGGCCAGCGGCTCGAGGTCGCGGCCGCCGAGCGGCCGAGCGCCTACCAGGTGATGGAGGGCGAGGCGCTGGTGCGCCATGGCGACGAGGTCGCCCGCATCGGCAAGGGGAAGGTTCTGCCGGTGCCCCAGGGCACCGCTCACACCCTCGAGAACGCCGGTGGCGGCCTTCTCGTCGTCCTCGCGACCCACGGCGGATGAGCCGCGGCCTCCTCGTCGTCCTCGCGACCCATGGTGGCTGAGCGGCGAGGCCCGTGAGCGACCGGTAGCGACCGCGTGAACCTGACGTTCGCCGCGCCCGCGTTCCTCGCCCTGCTCGCGGCGCTGCCGCTGGTGGTGTGGTGGCACCTCCGTCGGCTCCGCCATCGGCCGCGGCCGATGGCGGCGCTGTTCCTGTGGGACGAGGCGCGCCGCGCGGCCTCGACGCGGCGGCGCTGGCGACCGACCTGGTCGCTGCTCCTGCAGCTCCTGGCGGTGGCCGCGGCGGCGTTGGCGCTCGCGCAGCCGAGCATCGACCGGCTCGGCCCGCCCGACCTGGTCGTCGTGCTCGACGCCGGCGCCCGGATGATGGCGGTCGACCCCGAGGGGCGGCGCCTCGACCGCGCGCGGGCCGCGGTCCTCGAGCTCACGGCCGACGCGGGCGCCGTCGCGCTGGTGCGGGCCGGCGCCGTGCCGGAGCTCGCCCTGCCCTTCACCGCCGATCGCGCCGCGCTGCGCGGCGCGCTCGACGCCTTCCAGGCCGTCGATGCCGGCGTCGACGTGGAGGCCGCGCTCGACCTCGCGCGGGCGCTGAGCGACGGACGCGTCGCATGGGTGAGCGACGACCCGGGGCCGGCGCGCGCGGACGTGCTGCGGGTCGGGGTCGCCGGCAGCGGCCACAACGTCGGCATCGTGGCCTTCGACCTGGGGATCCAGCAGGCCTTCGTGGCGGTCGCCTCCGACCAGCCGCGCCCGGTCTCGGTGGGCGTCGTCCTCGAGCGCCAGGGGGGTGGCCTGGTCGCGCGCACCGAGCTGCTCGTCCCGGCCAACGGCCGGGCCACCACGACCTTCCCGGTCGACGTCGTCGGCGACGTCGTGGTCGCGCGCCTCGAGGTCTCGGGGACCGCCGACGCGCTCGCGCTCGACGACGTGGCCTACGCCGGCCGGCGGGCGCTCGAGGTCGTCATGGACCTCGACGAGGAGCGCGTCCGGCGCGGGCTCGCGGCGGTCCCCGGCACCGAGGTGACCGTGACCGGGGCCGCCGCGC
>JARGGE010000409.1 GCA_029210865.1 Trueperaceae bacterium | reverse complement strand
GGTGGTGCGGCTGGCGCTGCCGGTGGTGGCCGCGAACCTGCTGCAGACGCTGGTGAACGTCGTCGACGTGTTCATGGCCGGGCGCCTCGGACCGCTCGAGGTGGCGGCGGTGGGCTTGGCCAACAGCGTCCGCCTGCTCATCCTGGTCGTGACGATGGCCGTGACCGCTGGGGCGATGGCGCTCGCGGCGCAAGCGCGCGGCGGGCGCGACGAGGAGGGTCTGGCCGACGTCACCCGCCAGACGCTGATCCTCTCCGCCCTCCTGGCGCTCGGCCTGACGGCGGTCGGCGTGCTGGTTGCGCGCCCCGTGCTCGTCTTCCTCAACGGCGGCGGCGACGCGCTCGTGGTCGACGCCGGCAGCCGCTACCTCGAGATCCTCTTCCTCGGCACCGTGCTCGTCGTCGGGCAGATGGCGCTCACGAGCCTGATGCAGGGCGCCGGCGACACCGTCACGCCGCTGTCGATCGCGGTGGTCACGAACGTCGCGAACGTGGCCTTCAACTGGCTCTTCATGTTCGGCCCCGGCCCCTTCCCCGCCCTGGGCGTCCCGGGCGCCGCCGTCGGCACCCTGATGGCCCGCGGGCTCGGGCTGGCGCTGCTGATCGGCGTCATCCTCACGGGCAGGAACGTCATCCGCTGGCCGCGCGGCGCCTGGCGCCTCGACACCGAGCGCGCCCGCGACCTCCTCATGATCGGGTTGCCGTCGGGGCTGCAGTCGCTCGCCTACTCGGCGGCGGGGCTGCTCGTCGTCCGCGCCGTCACCGCCACCCCCTCGGGCAGCTACGGCGCCGCCGCGCTGGCCATCGGCTTGCAGGTCGAGGGCTTCGCCTTCATGCCAGGGGTCGCGCTGAGCGTCGCCGCCACCAGCCTGGTCGGGCAAGCTCTGGGCGCCTGGCAGCTCGAGCGCGCCTGGCGGGCGGGACACGCGTCGCTGGCGCTCGCGGTGGTGCTGATGGGCACGGTCGGCCTCGCGCTGGCCGTGTTCGCCGAGCCGCTCGTGCACCTCTTCGACCCGAGCGCGCACCCGATCGTCCTCGCCGACGGCGCCGCGTACCTCCGTGTGAACGGCGCCGTGCAGCCGATCCTGGCGGTCTTCATGGTCCTGAACGGCGCGCTGCGCGGCGCCGGCGACACGCGGCCCGGGCTGATCGGCACCATCGTCGGGCGCTGGGGCGTCATCGTGCCGCTGGCCTGGCTGCTCGGCGTTCTCCTGGGCTTCGGGACCATCGGGATCTGGTGGGCCTTCTTCGCCGGTCTCACGGTGCAGGCCGCCTGGGTGGCCGCCCGCTGGTGGCGCGGCCCGTGGTGGGAGGTCGCCCTGCGCACGAGCCGCGTCTGGCGCGCGCACCTCGCGCCGCTCGGCGCCGAGGAGCGGCAGGCCTTCCTCGACGGCGTGCGGGCGCCGGCGATGGCGATCGAAGGGACCCGCGAGGTCCTGGAGCCCGATGGCGTGCGCTACCTGCGCGATGGCGAGGTGGTCGCCCACTGGCGGCCCCCGGACCGCGTCCGCGGCGCCGACGGCGCGTCGCCCACGGCCGTGACCGGCGGCGCGCGGCCGGAACCGCGCGAGCCCGCGTGCTAGCGTGACGCACGTGGACGACGGTGCGCTGCGCCCCACCTCGCTCGCCGACTACGTCGGCCAGCGGCGCCTCAAGGAGAAGATGAGCGTCTTCCTCGAGGCGGCGCGCGCGCGCCGCGAGGCGCTGGACCACGTCCTCCTGTACGGTCCCCCGGGCCTCGGCAAGACGACCCTGGCGCACATCATCGCCGCCGAGCTGGGCGTCGGGCTCCGCGTCACCAGCGGGCCCGCGATCGAGAAGCCCGGCGACCTGGCCGCGATCCTCACGAACGCCCTCGAGGACGGCGACGTGCTCTTCATCGACGAGATCCACCGGCTCGGGCGCGTCGCGGAGGAGCACCTCTACCCGGCGATGGAGGACTACAAGATCGACATCGTGCTCGGTCAGGGTCCGGCCGCCCGCACGATCCGGCTCGACCTGCCGCGCTTCACCCTCGTGGGCGCCACCACCCGCCCCGGGCTGATCACCGGCCCGATGCGCTCGCGCTTCGGCATCATCGAGCACCTCGAGTACTACAGCGACGACGAGCTCGCCGAGGGCGTCCGGCGCGACGCGCGGCTCCTGAACGTGGCGCTCGAGGCCGACGCCGCGCTCGAGATCGGTCGCCGGGCCCGCGGCACCATGCGCATCGCCAAGCGGCTGCTGCGCCGCGTGCGCGACTTCGCCGAGGTCGCGGGCGAGGCCGACGTCACCCTGGCGCGCACGCGCTTCGCCCTCGACGAGCTCGGCGTCGACGCCGCGGGCCTCGACCGGCGCGACCGCGCGATCCTGCGGTCGGTGGTCGAACGCTTCGCCGGCGGACCGGTGGGCCTCGACACGCTCGCGACGTCGGTGGGCGAGGACCGCGCCACGCTCGAGGAGGTGCACGAACCCTTCCTCATCCAACGTGGGCTGCTGCAGCGCACGTCGCGCGGGCGCGTCGCCACCCCCCAGGCCTACGTCCACCTGGGGTTGCCCGCTCCCGGCGTCCCGCTGTTCGACGACGGGGGCGCGCGATGATCGAGGGCTCGCTGCGCGACGTGCCCCTCGCCGACGTCTTCCAGGTCGTCGTCGCCGGGCGCAAGGACGGCGCCCTCGAGGTGGCGCGAGGTGCGCGGACGGCGACGCTGTCGTTCGTCGACGGGGCGCTGAGCGACGCGCGGCTCGACGGCGGCGTGCACCTGGGC
>JARGGE010000408.1 GCA_029210865.1 Trueperaceae bacterium | reverse complement strand
GGCGAGGCCGACGCTGGCGAGCAACGCCGCCACCCGCTCCGGCGGCCGACCCGCGACCCGGTCGGCGAGGCCCTCGGCCACCTGGCGACCGACCGTGAGCGACGGGTTGAGCGACGCCAACGGGTCCTGCGGGACCAGCCGCACGCGGTCGCGCCAGGCGCGCCGCAGCTCGCGCGGCGGCAGCGCGAGCAGGTCGAGGCCATCGAGTTCCACGCGCCCCTGGAGCACCCGGCCGTCGCCCCCCAGGTGGCGGAGCGAAGCGAGGGCCAGCGTGGACTTCCCGCTGCCGCTCTCGCCCACCAGTCCGTAGGCCACGCCGCGGGGCACCGCCAGGTCGACGTCGCGCAGCGCCGGACGCTCGCCGTCGCCGTACGCGACGGTCAGGTCCTCGATGCGCAGAGCGTCGGTGGCAGGCAGGGTCGAGCTCGGCACGCGGTCCTCCTGGGGCTAGGGACGAGCGGCCCCGCCATCGGCGGCGGCCCCGTCAGTGACGGGGGGCGCGAGACGACGCGGGTGCACGAAGGTGAAGTCGCGGCGGCGGATCAGATCGAGGACCTGCCCGACCGACGGGCGGTCGCCCCAGAAGCTGCCCGCGTACGCGAAGCGTACGACGCCCTCTGGGTCGACGATCACGGTGGTGGGCCGCTGCACGAACTCCGCGTGGACCGCGAAGGTCATCGGTTCGGTCCCGTACCGGGCGCCGACGGCGCCGGCCAGGTCCGGTAGGTGCGACCACCAGATCCGCTCGGTGTAGGCCGCGCGGAACCAGGACCGCGACCCCCAGAGCGCCGGTTGGATCTCACGCCCCACCATCAGGCGCCCCCGCCAGGCGTCGTGCGCCTCGAGGGTGGCGAGCCGCACCCCCAGGCGCTCGAAGTCGGCGCGCGCGTCCATCAGCTCGGCGAACTCGCGATGGCATACCGGGCACCAGTCCGCGAAGATCCAGAGGAGCACCTGCCAACGCCCCCGGCCTTCGTGCAGGCGCCAGGGTCGACCGTCGACGTCGGCGAGCGCGAAGTCCGGCGCCACCTCCCCCGCCCGCACGCGACCGAAGCCCTCCTCGCGCAGCGACGCGAAGGCCTCGCGCTGCGCGTCGCTGCCCCAACGCCCCGACGCCACCTGCGCCGCCGCCAGCTCGAGCTGATGCCGCACGTCGGCGTCGGGCTCCGGCCCCAGACGGGCGTGCAGCAGCGGCACCGAGGCCTCGCTCCCCATCTCGCCGAGGGCGATCGCGGCGTACGCGCGGACGATGGGTTCGGGGTCGTGGACGACCGTGCGCTCGAGCGGCGCACGGGCGTCGTGCACCCGCGCGACCCCCAGGGCGGCGGCGGCGAGCACGCGCACGTTCAGGTCGTCGTCGGCCAACCCTCGGGCGACGGCGGGCGGATCGTCCGCGGCGAGCGCGACCAGGTCGCGCAGCGCGAGCGAGCGCACGCGCCCGTCGCGGTCGTCGGGATCGGCCACGCCGTGCGCGCCGAGCGTGCGGTCGACCGTGACGGTGCGGCGCTCGGGCTGCAGCGGGTGGAAGTCGTGGGCCCGGAGCCGTTCGAAGGGCGCCGTCATGCGACCGTGCCCGCATCGGGCCGACCGGCGGCCGCAGCGCCGTCGTCGCCGTCGAGGACCGCCGTGAGGAGCGTCCAGGCACGCAGGGTCTCGGCCACCGACCACGCCTGCGCGAAGCAGCCACGCGGGCGGTGCGGCGGATCGCCGTCGAAGATCTCGGCGAGCGACCCCAGGCCGTGCGTGTGGAGCTGGTCGACGAGCGGTTCGAGGAACGTTCGCGCCGCTCGCGCGTCGCCGTGGGCGCGGTGGTGGGCGAGCGCGAAGGGTCCCAGCAGCCAGCCCCACACGGTGCCCTGGTGGTAGGCGCCGTCACGGGACCAGGGGTCACCGCCGTACCGAGGTCGGTAGTCCGGATGGCTCGGGGTGAGGCTGCGGAGCCCGTGCGAGGTGAGGAGCGCCCCCGCGCAGGCATCGACCACCGCGCGCTGCCGTTCGGCCGACCACGCGCACGCCGGCAGCGACACCGCCAGCAGCTGGTTGGGCCGCAGGCTCGGGTCGTCCCCGTCGGGGCCGTCCAGCACGTCGATCAGGTAGCCCGACTGCGGGCGCCAGAAGCGCTGGAGCGACATGGCGACGCGAGCCGAGCGGTCGCGCCAGGGCCCGGCCGGGGTGCCCAGGCGCTCTGCCAGGTCGCCCAACGCCACCAGGCCGTTGAACCACAGGGCGTTGATCTCGACGGGCTTGCCGGCGCGGGGCGTGACGACCCAGTCGCCCACCTTGGCGTCCATCCAGGTGAGCTGCGTGCCGGGCGCGCCGGCGCGGAGCAGGCCGTCGTTGGGATCGACCCCGATGCCGTAGCGGGTGCCACGCTCGTGCGCGGCGACGATGGCGAGCAGCGTCGGCCACAGCTCGCGCGCCAGCCCCAGGTCGTCGGTCTCGGCCACGTAGGCGCGCACCGCCTCGAGGTACCAGAGGGTGGCGTCGGCGGTGTTGTACTCCGGCGCACCGCCCGCGTCCGGGAAGCGGTTCGGGAGCATGCCGGCGTCGAGGAACCCGGCGTAGCTCACGAGCAGGTCGCGGGCCAGCTCGGGCCGTCCGGTGGCGAGGGCGAGGCCTGGGAGCGCGATCATCGTGTCCCGCCCCCAATCGGCGAACCACGGGTAGCCCGCGATGACGCTGGCGCCCTCGCGGTCGCCGACGCGGCGGCGCACGACGAACTGGTCGGCCGCCAGCGCGAGGCGTGCCCCGATC